>CAZQTM010000052.1:0-11779 GCA_964595855.1 uncultured Lachnospiraceae bacterium
TATGTTCGATGGTAAGGAGCAATCAGTAAGGATTGAATGCATTAATTCTTTGGCATGTATGAAATTAATGTTTGAAAGCGTATAATGTGAGTCCGTATAATGGGACATATCAAAATATATAATGAGAACCAGAATAGGAAAAATATCTCCTGTTCTGGTTTTTTTTTGAGGAGGCTATATGGAGCGATTTGTGTACTGGGTAAAGAAAATAATTGAAAACAAAAAGTATTGTAAGAGTTGTTGTATCACATGCAAATATTTTGAAACATGTAAAAGTGATGAATCATTATAAGAATGGAGGATAAGATAGCAGGAGTATTTAGAAAATTATTTGATTTTATATGGTAGAATTAGCAAGTAATATTTTTTGTTACATTAAATTTCACAGTTGATCAAAATTAAGTCAAAAACGAAGACAGGCAGATATGCGGATAAAGCTGCATAAATGATCACTTTACGGATTGCTTTACGCAATTAACGATTTAAAAGGCAATTTTTTTATCTATATCTTAGAAAAAATATTTGCGAACAGCAATATTGAAGTTGTAATCAAGAAACCTAAGTGATATAATTACTCTTGATGCTACACAAATTGATGTAAACAAAAATTGGGAGGACTATCACAATGGATGTTTGTTATAACGGATTATTTAAATTGTTAATTGACAAAGGTTTAAAAAAGACAGAGTTTGCAAAAAAAGTTGGTATCAGTGCAAACACACTCGCAAAACTTTCTAGAAATGAGATGGTTTCAATGGAAATGTTAGTTCGAATCTGTAGAAAAATGGAATGCACTTTAGATGATATTGTTGAGATTCTTCCCGAGACGATATTAAAAAATAAATGCGAGGAGGCTTAGTTTTTATGGAGCAAATAAAGTGGCCAACAGCCAGCATATGGTTTGAAGAGACTATGGAAATAATTCGGCAGGTTGATTTTGGTAATGAAGCTGATGAAATTAGTAAAAAAGTAAATAGTGGAGAAATATTTGCGGATAAAAAGGAAGCCTCTGCAAAACGTGTTTGGGGTGCAATAAAGGCTAGATATTTTGGACAAGGGAATGAAAAAACAGCTGCACTTGCAAAGGTGTTACAGTCGAATATTTCATTACAGGAAAAACAGAATTATGCATATATTTATTATATCGAATATGAAAATTTATTTCGTATTTTTCTTGAAGAATATATATATAAGAATTTTACGAACCTTAGCCAAAAAACATATACACAGATGGATTTGGATAAATTCTTTGAAGATATATTGGTTCGATACAAAGATGCATTACCTCCAAAATTACAGGATGGGATATCGGATTCCAGTATGGGAAAAGTGCGCAATATGCTTTATAAGAATATTGCAACTTTTGGCTGGGGAACGACAGATAATAGTAAACTGACTGTTCGTCGACCATCACTTACACCAGAGTGGTTTACTTTTCTTTTATATTATTTTTTTGAAGAACAGATTATTACTAAACGTGAAATTTATTCTAGCAATGTATTTAAAAGATTTTTACTTAATGAATATGACATAGATTATCTTATTACGCATGCTAAGATGAAAAACTATATTGAGGTAAGTCAACTTGGAGATATATGCAATATTACCAAAGCAAAGGAGGGTCTATTAGAGTATGCAGAAACCTACAGATGAATTAATATCAGAGATTAAAAGAGTGATAGATAGACCGCCATCTAGACCGATAAGATTGATGTTTTTGGAAAATGAAATTTTATACGAGATGGCACAAAATCAAGTAAAGGATTTGTTTTCTCAAAATGAAATTTTGAATTTGTCAGATTTTATGCAATGTGAAGCATGGAATAATAGAGCAGCTGAACTTGTCGAGATAGAACATAAATATGGACAGGAGCATAAACGATATAGACAGGTGTTATGCGAGATACTGGAAAAGTCGGTTGTTGATTTTATAGAAAAAAAAGATGCAACAAAAGTATTACTGATTCAGGATGAAGTTCTTTTTACTTTAGGTCTTGATCCAATACATTTTCTTCTAGCATATATGACAGAGAACAATAAAATCGTAAATGATTCGATTCCTTTGATTTGGCTGACGATTGGCACAAAAGAAGAATATTCGGTAAACGAATATCGTTATTATAAAACAGAGACCACACAAGGTAGAACTGTAAAGGTGGAACAGAGTACTTTTAGTAGTTGTGTGAAAGATTATAAATTACCAGACTAGGAGGATACAGAAAATGGCAAAAGTATATGAGGTTTTTGAGCATGACATAAAGCGTAAGTTTGATGATGTTATGACTGTAGAAGATAGTAATTCAATTAAGGCAATCGATATTGATGAGTATGTACTTACACAGAATGTAGAGGATATTTTGGGTAATTTTGTTGCATACTTTTTTGATGATGAAAAAGAATTCCCTGATTTTCAGATGAAAACACAGCTCTTGCAGAATACATACAGGGATAAGATTGGTCCAGGCGTATGGATTAGAGGATTTTTTGGAGCTGGTAAATCCCATCTTTTGAAAGTTATATATACTATTTTTACAAAAGAGATTATTCCCTATGTAGATGAAAATAAAAAGGATCAGCAACTAAATGTTATTAGAAGCATTTGTAAAAGTGTTCGTAAGCCAGCAATTGCCGAATTGTTGAATAATATTCATCCAGCTGACTATTTGACTTTTATATTTTCTGCAAATCATATTGCAAAGAGTGGGGATACTGTAATTGACTGTCTTCCAAAGGAAATCTCTAGACAGTTAGAATTGGATTATGATGATGAGAAAACATATTCAGCTATGGATGTTGCTGAGTTTTTAAAGACAACACTTGCGGATTCAGGGAAAAAAAGAATGCTAATTTTTATAGATGAAATTCTGGATCTTCTCGACAATGGTGACAAAATTAGAAAGTTTGAAGGACTGGTTGAATTACTACCAGATAATATTTGGATAGTTGTATCGTCACTAGAAGCGAAGACCAAGCTTTTGGATACTGTAAGTGCGGAACGAATGATTCATAGATTTGGTGAAGAACAAATTTTATATCCAGAAGAAATGGTAAACATAGTTAAGAGACGTTATCTTGCAAAAGGAGATAAGTACACGGAAATTGAGAGCAAGCTTAGTATAGATAAATTAAAATATTTATTCAATGGAGCTCTTTTTTCAGATACAGAAGATGGTAAAATTACTATGCCTAATATGATTGGATCATATCCATTCTATCCATTCCAATTAGCATATATGAAAGAGATGTTAAAAAATGAGAGCAAAGGTTCTGCTCGAAACATGATGAAAACTATCAAATCAATTGTAAAGAGACCAGAAGTATACAATCAGGAAATTGGATATTTTGTTGACATTGATCTTATCTATGAAGAATTAAAGTCTAAAAGAAGTATTGAGGACGAGTTTAGCGATTTGATTATGTCTTTAGAAGCAAATCCGGTAATGGATGAGAAACAAAATCCTATACTAGATAAGAGGGTGTTTTTAACTGTATTGAAGTCTGTAGTGTTACTTTCACAGGTCAAAGCAGAAGGAGTAAAGGACGGAATGATTCTTCCGTTTGTTTACTCAGAAGATAGAATCCCTAACAGGGAAGCATTGTTAGATATTCTGGATATTCTTGTGCGCGACAATTATGTGAATAATGAGGGTGGACTATATAAGCCAATTACTAAGAAAGAATCTGATGTATGGTCCCGTATTAAAGGGATCACATCAATTACTGAAACAGCAATTAGAGAAAAGGCTTATGAATATATTTATAAGATTTATGAGACATCTCTTAGAAATGGTAAACATTTGGTGTCGGGAAAGATTAATGATACGTCAAAGGACATTGCATTTGTGTTGAAAAAGTCAGATGAAAGTAATGAGTTTCCGAATATCTACACATGTATTCCATTTGAAAATGATATAGAAGAGAAAATGAAGGAATCTCTTGCAGCAAGTAATGACAGAGAAAAACTTTTTATTATTCCACAAAAGAAATATGAAGCAGATAGTCTGTATAAAGCTATTAAATTCTTCTTACAGATGGACGAGGCTTTGGAACGTGAAAGTGATTTTGGTATTGATGCTAAATTACGAATTCAGATTGAAACAAAACGAGATACAGCCATTGCTGGAAAAATTGAAAATATAATTAATAATTGCTTTCAGAACGCCGTTATCACTTATAATGGTCAGGATAATAAGGATTTTGCTCAAAGACCACCAGTAAGATTAGTAACTGAATGTGAGAAGATGCTCAAGAAGAGATATTCTATGTTCTTTGGAAAAATGTTAAGAGAGTCTGTTGATAAATTCATCGCAAAAGAAATCCTTACAAATTCAATTAAGATGACTAATCAGTATTTGAAAGATTTAGATTTGTTAGATGCAAACGGAGCAGTAAATACAGCAAATCGTTACTATAGTGAATTTATGAAGGCTTTTCCTGCTGGGGGGTTCGAAAAAGACGGTGCCAACATTATTGACGAATTTTCTAAAGGAAAATACGGTTGGGAACTTGATACTATAAAGATTATGACAGCTCTTGCTCTTCGAAATGGTGATATAAAGATTGCTCATGAGGGACGTTCCTTTAATATTCCTGATGATGTTGTAACATTAACTAGTTTAAAAGGACCATTTTATGCAAGAAAGAGAGATGTGTTTGATGTTTGCAAATTGACAAGAATCAATATTTCTGATGAATCAATTCGTGATGCTGTAAAACTCTTGAAGTCTATTGATAGTAATATCATGGTGAATTTGAAGTTAAAAGACGTTGCTGAAAATATTAAATCATTAATGGATAAGGTAAAGATTACGACAGTTGATGAATACTCAAGTATTGTAACAGAAGAAAAAAGGACTACAGTAGCATCTGTTATAAGCATTGCTAGAGATATCTCGTCAAGAAAAGATGCTGAAGAAATTGTATTAGTTTTCAATAAATCAGCATCTGACGTAGACATGGTACAGAAATTTAGATGTATTTTGTATTTATTGGATCATTCTACAAACATTAAAGTTGCATGCAAAATTGTATCTTTGCTAGAACAGTGTAATGTTAAGGAAAAAGAACCTGCTATTACTGTTGGTAAAGAGTATCTTGCAGGAGATAGTAAGAAATTTGATGAGTTGAGGAAAATTTATATTGCCGTATTTAATGAAAGATATGATATATATAAGAAAACTTATCACGCATACATTGAGCAGATAAAAATGATGAATGAATGGACTGAAATATCTGACGATAAGAGAGAAAAGGTACTGAGGGTACTAAATTATTCTCAGGTATCAGGGGTAGTATTTTCAGCAGATATCATTTCTGTAAATGGAATAGGTACATTAGAAAAATTAAAAGAAAAGCAGACTGCTTTAGAAAATTCATTTACAGAAGCTGTGAAGCAATTGCATATTTTCAATGACGAAAAGCATGCTCCAGTATCAACAAGAGATACGGAAAGAAGTACTGGTGGTGAAAAGCCAACAACAGAGCATCCAAATCCTGTACCAAAACCAAACAATCGAGTGACCAAGAAATTAGGCGATTACACTTCTGGAAAAGTGATTAATATTGACAGTGAGGTGAAACTAGCCGATTTAGATGCTGCATTTTATCAGATAAGAGAAAGCATTTTGAAGGATTTGAAGGCTGGAAAGAAAATTACATTACAGCTATAGGAGGAGATGAAATGTCTAGAGCAACTTTAAAACCAATTGTATCCAAGATAAGAGAAGCAATCATTAAAGGAGTGGCTGGAAAGCTAGAAAAATACGGGTTTGATGAAAATGGTATTTTGGTTATAGAGAAGCCACTAAGTGAATTCGATGAGACAATTAGGAATAACCTGATTGCTCTCTTTGAAGCAAAACATATTGATAGTCAGGAAAAGTATGTGGATTATATTCATAATACGTCAAGAACATTCATGCATATTTTGATTTGCTTCAAGTTGATGGAAAAGCGCGGAATCATGGGGGCGTTGCTTGAGCGTGTAATTGGAACAGATATCTACAATGAAATTATTCCGGATTTTGTGAATATAAACCCAATGGCATTTGATGAGTTTGTCTCAAAATATCAGAATGAGATTATGGTATTAGCTTCTAAAGACAATAACGAAGAAAATGATGAGTATTATCAGTTTATCTATCTAATGGAAGTGTTGACACGAGAAATGTCCAAAGAAGTGCCATTGCTCTTTAAAGAATATGAATACAATTTAATTCAGCCGGAGTATGAAGATTTAAGGGTGATTTTACAGGCTGTTTCAATTATTGAAACCAATGAATATGATGAAGACGATTTTCTTGGTTGGATTTACCAGTATTGGGTAGATACTAATGAAGTTGAAGTCGCAATGGCAGGGGAATATAGACAAACATCGTTTGCAAATAATGTATACGCATTTGTGATGAGTATGTTAAAAAAAGAACAGGCAGAATTTGGAGAGTTTTACACTCCTAGATGGATTGTTCAAAATATAGTTAATAAATGCATAGAGGAATCAAAAAAGGATAAAGCATTATCTATTGAAAAAATCAAATTGTTAGATCCGGCCTGTGGAGCTGGTAACTTTTTGGTATATTCATTTGATGCTTTTATGGCTAAATATGAAGAAGAACATCCAGATTGGACATTAAGCGAAAGAATTTGTTCTATATTACAGAATAATATATTTGGAGCGGATATTCAAAGAGAACCATTACAAATTACAGCGCTTAATTTATGGATAAAGGCTAAAAAGTATGCAGTAGATGCGAAAATAAATTCATTAAACTTATACAATGTAAATGTCCTCATGGCTAATTCTTTGTATCACTGGGAAAAAGAAGAAGAATACTATCAAATCACACTCTTTGACACGCCAGAAACAATTTTAGAAAAAAGATACTCGTCGGAAGATATTGGTCGATTGTTATCTAATCGAAATTTTGAGACCCATAATAATGCGGTTAAATTCTTTAAGCAAAAGTTTGAAATAATAGTTATGAATCCCCCTTTTGTAGATGCTAGAAAAATGAATCCGACTACTTTGAATTTTTTAAAGGAGTTTTATCCGGACAATGCAAGAAATCTCTTTAGTGCTTTTATAGGTAGAACATTATCTTTGCTGAATAGGAAAGGGATATTGGGATTTATTAGTTCAGATACTTTTTTTTCAATCAGTAGTTTTTCAAATATAAGAGAAAAGTTATTGGGTAAGAGAATACTAGAGGTTGATATTTTGGGAGGAGGAGTTTTTGATGGACCAACAGTTACAGCCTCAATTATGTTTATCAAAAATGAATCCAATAAAAACAATGAAATACTTGTTAAAAAATGGGATGGTATGAAGCTTGAAACAATAGAAAGCTTAAAGCAAGAAAAATTACGAGAAATTGCTGGCTATCCATTTATTTTTGAAGTGACAGATAGATTTAGAAATATTTTTAAAAATAAGCTAATAGGGGACTGCACAGAATTTGAAGTTCGTAAAGGAATTGTAACTGCAGGAAATGACAAATATTTAAAATATATTTGGGAAGTTCCACAGAATATGATAGGGACACAGTTTATATTGTACAATAAGGAACATGATGCATATGTTTCGGATATCAAATATGTACTTGATTGGAGAATAGATACTAGAGGGAAAATTCTTAGTAGTAGTAGTGCACGATGTGCATATTTGTTGGATAACTACGATGAAGTTTTGGAAAAATATAACTTTAAAGCAGGTGTTGCTTATAAGCTTGTCGGAAATTTTCGTTCATGTCTACTAGATAATAATGCAGCATTTGATGTGGGGACTCCGGCAATATTAATGGATAATTGTGATTATCAAAAATATGTCTTGGCATTAATGAATTCTAAGCTATATGTATTTTTATCGCATTTGTTAAATCCAACTGTTAATAATACCCCAGGAGACGTAAGAAGATTACCGTTTGTTTATCCTGATAAAGCAGATAAAGATGAACTTGATTACATGACATCTAGACTTTTGCTAAATATTGAAAGAAGCAAAAGATTTGAGCAAAATTCTACACTGTTTGAATGTTCCGAGATTAAGTATGGTTTTGAAAGTGGAGCAAAATCTATAACTGAAGCCTATAATTTGTATTTAGAAGATATAAAAAAAATACGTAAAGATATGGAAAGCTTACAAGATAACATTGATAAGAAGATATATGAAATATATGATCTTTCAGCAAAAGATATTATTTATCTTGAAGAACAAGTATTTAGCTATTACATTAGCCAAGTGATTGAACCTATATCTATAGAGGAGGCAATAATAAGATTTGTAAGAGAACTAATCAAGTTATCCATAAAAAATCAGAATAGATTGTATACATCAACGGAGATTATATATATATTGCAACAATGTATTGAAGATAATTTCGAGGAGATTGAAGGCTACAAAATAATAGAAGAAATAGAATCTCTTTGTAAATCAGAACTTTATAGTTTGGTTGTTTCGGGAGTAAAAGTGGGAACACAAAAATATGAAGTATACGGGCAAGGATCGAAAGATGAAAAGGAACCATACATTCAAATGAAAGTTATTGCCGGA
Organism: uncultured Lachnospiraceae bacterium; assembly: GCA_964595855.1. Taxonomy (GTDB): domain Bacteria; phylum Bacillota; class Clostridia; order Lachnospirales; family Lachnospiraceae; genus RGIG8767. The sequence continues at coordinate 8,549 of CAZQTM010000052.1, forward strand.
AAAGGTAAAAATAAAGAGATAATTCTTTGGCATTTATCTGATTTTCTTATCGAGTTTGAGGAAAACAAATGCTATACAATGCAGAATGAAATTCGTAGATTGGCAAGCGAAGTATATATTCCTAAATTACAGCGTGCCAAAGAAAAACTGCAGTTAGACAGTTACTCTATTTCTGAACGAAAAGTATTAGAAAAAGATGTTGAGTTATATGGAGAATGTGTAAAGACGCTTGAAAACTGGAAAGTAGTAGAATAAGGAGGACAGGTGGCAATGGATATTAACCTGTTATTAGAGAAAATAATAAAGAAAAGCTGTACATTGTCACCTGTTGTTATTATTGATGAAAGTGGCATTTTTGAAGATTTTTTTGTAGATAGGGAATATGTTAAGTATATTGAAAATCCTTCTCAAATTGCATTGACAATGGCTGTGAATGAGAAAAGTGTCGATTGTATTTATTTAAGACATGCTATTGATGTCAGTGCATTTATTGCATCAGGAAAATTAAAATTATTACAGATAACGCCTGAAATGCTTCTAAATGAGATAGATGCAATACGTGGGAAAATCAGTGGGACAATAATATTACATAATGAGCAGTATAGAATTTTTGTAAGATCATTTGATTCTATTCATAAATCTTTATTATCGTCTGACGTAATAAATACAGAAGAAGTGCAGAATACAATATTAAAGTATATTACAGGAACCCGGTTGACCACAAAGAAGCTGTTGCTGTCTGTACTGTCTCAAGAACTTACACAGAAAAGATTAATTGAAACAGAACTATTACAGAATTTCATATCGTTAGTACAGGATGAATTGGATATCCCAATGCACCAATTCGCTGATTACAAAGACTTACTTATAAGTACAATGATTACATATTCAAAAATCCATTATAAGGAACATGGTGGAGCAATATTGAATAATTGGTTAATTAATGTAGATGATAGTACCATTAGTAAGCTTGCGCATTTTATTATGGACAATGCGGAAGATTTAACGAACGAATTGAATAATTTAGAGAAAGTATGTAAGGCTGTAGAACCGCAGAATATAACCTATGCGTTGCCAGAATTATATGTAAAATACGTCGGTAAATATATGGAAGCCTTTGAAAGTATTGATGTATCAGTAGATGAAATATGGAATCCGAATATGAAACTTGTTGGACAGTTTGTTTTAGAGTGCCAAAGGTTAAATCAGATTCTGAATCAATATGTAAACTACATTAGTAGTATGAATACTATGGATCAGTTGTGGTCAGATTACAAAAGTTCTCTTGCAGAAATTGATTCTTCCTATAGAAAAGTTGAAGCAGGTTATGAGCAATTGGCGTTCCTGCCGGATTTTTATTTATATGATGGTGTACATAAGGTTGTAGATGAGTTAAAAAATCGCTATCACAATGTCATTGGAAACACAAATGGACGGTTAATTAGCTATTATGATTCTTTTATGGAAGGACGTAACAAAGTAAAGAAACAAAGCGAATTCATTGAAAATGCAAATTTTTCCAAAAGAACCATATTTGTTTTTGCAGATGGTTTTAGATATGAAATGGCAAAAGAGTTAATGGAACGTTTTCATGGATACGAGATAAATGATTACGATGTCATCGGAGAATTGCCATCTGAAACAGAAGTCGGAATGAATAGTTATTTTATTCAAGATGAAAAGGTGCGTATAAATGACAAAAATGTATTTGAACTAGTAAAGGATGGAAAAGTTGTCTTTAAAATATATGATTGGAGGCTACAAAATTTATCAAAAAAACTTGGATGCAATGTCATTACATTTAATGAATTTATGAGTCAAAAGGATTGGTGTGAAAGCGTCATTTGTTTCTTTGATGAAGCGGACATTAATATGCACCATTATGATAGTGCAAGTAAAATGTCAGAAGCAATCTCAAATTTGGAACAGATTATAAGATATTCTTTGAACCGACAGTATGATGTTATGCTTTTGTCGGATCATGGATATGTTGATATAGAAAAAAAAATAGGTTTGCAGGATAAGAATATTTCTGCAGAGAAGAAGAAAAGCAGATATCTGATTTTGAATAAGAATGAGCCAGTTGAGACTATGTATTATCGTGACAATATTTCTGGTGCTGATTATTTAGAACTTGGTGATAAGAAACTGTGTTTTATTAATTCTACAAACTCTCTTCGTGAGACAAGTCGTTATAATCATGGTGGAATATCCTTGCAGGAAAATGTTATTACAGCATTACATTTTTTTGGAGCACCGAAAGTGGAAAGTAATGAAACACAGGTTATTTTTGAAGCATTAAAGGCGTATAACGAGTTAACTGGAAAAATTAGACGAGCTGCGGGGTATACATGTAATGTTCTATGCGGAACCGAGGTATTATATACTGTGACAATTGATATTGAAGAATATAATCTCAAAGTACCTGTACGTCAGTATGATCAGGGAACAGAATTTTTGGTTATGGTATCAAAAGGAGAAATAACTGAAAAAGCTGTTGTTTCAAAAATAGGCAGCAGAGTTGTTGATAAAGATTTAGATATATTCTCTTAGGAGGTCTTATGATGGAATTACAGGAAAAGATTAAAAGTACCTTTTCACATCAGGTTGTAAGAAAAGGTATAAGTAACAGTTTGAAGAATAGCATAAAACTTCCGGTGTATGTACTGGAGTATCTGATTTCGCAGTATTCTGATCAGGGATTATCTGATGACGAAGTAATTGAAAAGGTAAAGGGTGTACTGAATAAACACTACATATTACCAGAGGATAAAAACAAGATTAAGGATGCTATAAAGACAGACGGAAGCATTGTGATTATTGATAGGCTTTCAGTTGATGTAGATTTAGTGAAAGACTTATATGTTGGGGCTTTGAATACTGCAGGTTTGAAAGATATTCTTGTAGACGAAGAGTGGATTAGAAAATATAAGGGCTTAATCGAAGGTGGTATGTGGGGATTAATTCGGTTGGAAAAAAATGAAGATAGTGCAAAATACCCTGTTATGATAGGAAAATTTAGTCCGATGCAAGTTTCAGCAGATGAAATGGATGATTTTATTGCCAAAAGAGCAGAATTTACAAGAGACGAGTGGGTTGATTTGTTGATTAATAGTATTGGATTGAATCCTGACAAGTTTAATTTTCATCAGAAAATGCTCATACTGCTTCGCGTAATACCACATTGTGAGACAAACTATAACCTGATTGAACTTGGACCAAGAGAAACAG
>CAZQTM010000053.1:0-11705 GCA_964595855.1 uncultured Lachnospiraceae bacterium
TTAATATGAATATATATTTATATGGAACTGGAAGCGGAGCAGAAAATTTGTATTTAAATAAATTAAAAGGGGAAGTTTACATAAAAGGATTTATAGATAGTGATGAAAATAAATGGGGGAAGAAAGTAGCATTTGCACCTGACTATAAAATTGAAGGTGCGGATGCCATAGCGCAACCTTATGATTTTGTGTTGATTGCATCCGTATATTCAGAAATAGTAGAATTATTGCTCGGAAAAGGAATTCCGATGGAAAAAATTTGTGTATTAAACGAATATACAAACAATGAAATATTAAATATAAGTACTAAAAAAAGATATACGATGTTGAAAAAGGTATTAAAACCACAGTTCTTACAGGAGGTGGCAGAAGTAGAAAATTTATTTCCGCTGGGAAATTATTCTTCTCCGATAGTAGATATAGCATATGTAAAAAGTAATGAAAATGTTATTTTTAGAAAAGAATTACCAGTAAAATCAGGTATTAACCTTAATGTTGAACATCAGATAGCTTTGCTTCAGCAGTTTTGTAAAAGAGGGGAAATATTACCCTTTAAAAATGAAAAACAAGATAGCCTGAGATATTTTGGTGATAACGATATGTTTCCGATTGAAAATGCACACATATTGTCACAGATTATAATTCAGAATAAGCCACGGAGAATAATTGAAGTGGGAAGTGGATTTTCATCAGCGGTCATGCTGGATATAAATGAAAAATTTTTTAATGGAAAAATGGAACTCTCTTTTATTGAACCATATGCACAAAGGTTAAAATCCATTTTAAATAAGGAAGATAGAATTGAACTGAAAGAAAAAAAATTACAGGAAATAGACTTGGAATATTTTGAAAAACTGGAAGAAAACGATATTTTATTTATTGATAGTTCCCATGTTTCAAAGACAGGAAGTGATGTGAATTACATTGTTTTCGAAATACTTCCTATTTTAAAAAGTGGTGTAATTATACATTTTCATGATATTTTCTATCCGTTTGAATATCCCCAAGAGTGGGTTTATCAGGGAAGGGGCTGGAATGAAAGCTATATACTAAGGGCTTTTCTTCAATACAATAACACGTTTGAAATCTATTTTTGGGAAAATTCTATTAGAGAAAGCCATATTTTAGAAGAAAATGAAAGAAGGGAATGGTTAGAGGGAGGATGCCTCTACATTAGAAAAAGGTAAAGTGATGAAGATTTGTTTTGTAACGCCTGAATTTATGACAAGAAATAAGCCATCTACAGGATTGCCAAATTATTTGTATAGGGTATCGAAAGCATTGATGGAAAAGGGGCATACGCCAATTATTATAACAGCAGGTGATATAAACGAAAATACATATTATGATGGAATTGAAGTAATAAGAAGGAATACGAGAATAGATATAGACGAAAAATACCAAATTGTTTCTTATGTTGTTAATGCACTCAATATGAGTTTTCGGTTAAATAAAGAATTAAAGGTGCTGTTGAAGAAAAAGAAAATTGATATTATACAGTTTTGCAGCTTATATGGATTAGGTTTTTTTTATTGTGGAATGGTACCTGCAATTGTAAGACTATCCTCTTATGCAAAAGAGTCCTTTGCATATAGTGAAACTTATTCAAAATTAATGATAAGAATTATGAGCATATTCGAAAAACTTGGTTCTCATTCTTCACGTGGTATTATTTCGCCAAGTGATTTTATAGGTACATCATACGGAAAAGATGTTGATAGAAAAGTGATAACAATAGAAAGTCCCTTTAACAATAACTTAATTGTAGAAAACGACAGTATCTACAAGCAAAAATTTATGAATAAGAAATATATTTTATATTATGGCGTATTAAGCGAGGATAAGGGCGTTATTGTGCTTTCAAAAATAATACATAAGATTTTAGAGAAGAACCCAGAGTATTATTTTGCATTTATAGGAAGAAGTGCCAAATATAAAAATGAAAATGTAGTAAAGATAGTTAGAATGAATGCAGGAGAGTACAAGGATAGACTTATCTGTATGGAACCACTTGAACATGATAAGCTATATCCGGTTATTCGAAATGCAGAGTTAGTTGTATTACCTTCGTTGGCGGAAAATCTATCTAATGCATGTATTGAATCCATGGCTCTTGGAAAAGTTGTAATTGGAACAAATGGGACAAGTTTTGAACAATTAATTGTGGATGGGAAGAGTGGACTACTTTCAATTCTGAATGATGCAGAAAGTCTATATCAAAAAATAGAGCAGGCAATTAATTTAAGTGAGGTAGAAAAAGAAGAAATGCAGGAAAGGGCTAAAGAAAGAATAGCGGAATTAGCACCTGATAAAGTAGTAGGAAAATTAATAAGGTATTATAACTATATTATAGAGAACCAAAAGAAAAGGAGAAAATAAAAATGAAAAAGGGTGCAATAGCAGTATTATCCAGTTTGATAGGTGCAACGGCAGGAACAGTAACAACAGGGATAATTCGGGGAAAAACGATACAACAGAAAGAAAAAAAAGTAGACAAATTTAAGACCTACTATAATATTTTGAACCAATGGTTAATTTTAAAACAGGAAGGAAAAACACTGGAAAAGTTTTTTAAAGACAATAATTATAAAACAATTGCAATTTATGGAATGGGTGAAATGGGAAATCGTCTATATGAAGATTTAAGAAATACAGATATAGAGGTGAAATATGCAATTGATAAAGACGCTGGTTCCTGTTATACCGAGCTTGTAGTGAAGGATTTGGAAGATGAGTTAGAAGAGGTAGATGCAGTTGTCGTGACAGCAGTTTTTGCAATAGACGAAATCAAAAAAGAAATTAAAGAACAATTAAATGTTCCTACTATTTCACTTGAAGATGTAGTGTATGAGGCATGATAGCATTATTTCAAGCATGCATTATTCAGCAATAGACAGGAGAAAACAGTATGTGTGGCATTCTTGGAGGAAACAGAACGGAATGGAATTATGAAAAAGGAATAGAGGCAATGCAGCACAGAGGTCCAGATGGATTAAAAGTTGTTAGAACAGAACGTTTTAATATGGCATTTGCACGTCTTGCGATTATTGATTTATCATCCAATGGAATGCAGCCTATGTTTACAGAAGACGAAAATGTAGGAATTGTATTTAATGGGGAAGTGTATGGCTACCAAAAGCTGAGAAAACAGTTGATGCGCAGAGGGTATCAATTTCGTTCTTCTTCCGATACAGAAGTCGTATTAAATGCATATATAGAATGGGGTGACAGCTTTATCCATAGGATAGATGGTATGTTCGGCATTGCTATTTATGATAAACGCGTGCAAAAAGTGAAGTTATTTCGTGATAGAATAGGAATAAAGCCGCTTTATTATTATTATAATGGAAAAGATTTTGCATTTGCCTCTGAATTAAAAGGAATTGTGACGGCGTGTGACAATGTAAAATTTCAATTGAATAATACCGCAATTTTTGATTATTTGAATTGTCTGTATATTCCTGAGCCGAAGACAATGTACCAAAACGTGTATAAATTACCGCCTGCATTCGGATTGGTATATAATCTAAAGGAAAATAGAATCGAGAAAAAAGGAACCTATTGGAAACTAAAGATTAACGAAAATCAGGGAAAAGAGAGAAAAGAAGAAGATTTAATTGAAGAACTAAGATACCTAATAAAAGAATCAATCGAAGAACAAATGATTGCTGATGTTCCGGTGGGTACATTTTTAAGCGGTGGTGTGGATTCCAGTATTGTAACTTATGAGACAAATAGAGTAAATACAGCTACAGAGACCTTTTCTATTGGATTTACGGAAAAATTGTATGATGAATTGAAGTATGCAACCTACCTATCTCAGATGTATCAAATACCAATGAATCAGCAGGTATTTAATAAAGAAACATTCAAGGAACTTTATCATATGCTGCCACAGTGGTATGATGAACCTTTTGCAGATAATTCTGCTTTTCCAACCTATCTTGTATCTAAATTGGCAAAAGAAAAGGTGACAGTAGTACTTACTGGGGATGGCGGCGATGAAGTATTTGGCGGATATCCCAGATATACAGGCTATAAAAAGGACTGGTATTATAAGGGGATAAATAACAAAATAGTCTCAAGGATTTTTGAGCAGATGAGTAGTGGAAAATTACTGCAGGGGTTGGATACCATATTTATGGAGGATTTGGCATTACTTATGCCTACCTATCAATATGCAGTCAGACCGGATAAAGCGCGCTTACGTAAAGAACTTGGTATTGCGAAAGACTATGATGAATATTGGTTCATGCGTAAGCATTATAACAAGGAATTACCACCAATTACACGTTGTCAATATCTGGATTTAAAGACTTATTTGCCAGGGGACATTCTCACAAAAGTAGATAGAACAAGCATGGCAACTTCCTTAGAGACAAGAGTTCCGTTACTCAGTAAGAAGATAGTAGAATTCTCTTTTGGATTATCAGAAGAAGATAGATGCCCTAAAAATGAATTAAAGGGACTTCTTAAAAAAGCATATTTACAGGAAATTGGGAGAATGCTACTGTATCGAAATAAAAAAGGATTTAGCATTCCAACAAGATATATGAAGCAAGGACAGGCACCCCAAGAGCAGCTACTGCACGAATTTTGGAATATTTAATATATAATAAGAGGGAAAATAGTTGAAAAATATTGAACAAAAGCATTGGGATAGTACTTACCGGAATCAGGAATATCAAATTTATCCAAGGGAAAATAGAGTCATTAAATTTTTGGATGAATACATTCCGCTTGCGGCAGAAGGGGAAGAGTGTTTTGAGGTTGGTTGTTTTCCTTGTGGATTTTTATCTTATGTAGGTCTTAAAAAGAAATACATTGTTAATGGAATCGATTATAGCGACCTATTATGTGACAGAACAGTTAAATGGCTAAAAAAAATGAAAGTCTCTGTAGGAAGTGTAAAAAGAGGTAATTTTTTTGAACTCTGCAAAGAAGAGCATAAAAAATATGCGTTAGTGTATTCATGCGGTTTTGTAGAGCATTTTAAAGATTATATAAAAGTAATCAAACTGCATGATAAATTTGTGAAATGTGGTGGATATTTGGTCATCACTGCACCAAATTATCGAGGGAAAATCATGTATATGCTACATCGCTTTTTTGATTATGACAATTTGATAATTCATAATATAGAATCTATGAATCCAGATGAATGGAAAGAGGTATTAGAAAAAATGAACTATGAAATTCTCTTTTCTGGATATTTTGGAGAATTTGAGTATAGTCCTAGCAAAGAAATGATAGAAAAGAAATGTCTAAAACGATACCTATATAGAGCGGCAGAACCAGTTATACGATACTTAAATCATACAATTACGAGAAACGCACCGGGTTATTCTTCTAATTGCGGAATTGTTGCAAGAAAAAAAGATAGAGGGGAAATATAGAATGGCTAAAGAAATAGTACTAAGTATATGCATTCCAACCTACAGTAGGGCAGAGAGAGTATTTAATACAATTAAAACTATACTGGAATACCCAGAAGAAGACATTGAAATAGTGGTTGCCAATGATACTTCTGTGGATGATACAGTGGAACGACTGGAACAAATATCGGATAAACGATTACGCGTTATTAACAATGAAAAAAATCTAGGGCAGAGAGAGAACCAGATCAAGGTTCTTTTTGCTGCAAGAGGAAAATATACATTAGTCTTGTTGGATAGGGACAGTATTATTCTTCAACGTTTTTACATACTGATGGAGAACCTGAGAAACAATGAAGAAACTCCTATCTTATTACTGAAAGAAAAAAAAGAGGAATGGAACAGCAAATGGAGAAAAAATATATATCATATATGCAGCAATACGCACCCTAGTGACATTATTTATCATAGTGGGATGCTTCGCAATGTTTGTTCTTATGAATCGATAAAGAAAACAATGCGATTAGATGAGAATCCATTTGTATATTTCCCACCCATTGTTGGAATAAGTCTATTTTTGAGATATGAGAAATGCAGTACCTCGCAATTAGATTTGGCAAGATATAATATTGTAGGAACAAAGTCGGGGGATTTTCAAAGAAATAATAGCAAATGCACGGATTTCTATCTTCCAATAGGAGCTTGGAAAAGGCTTAAAATTTGGTATCGAATGTTGGAAGCGGAGAATCGAAGGAAAAGGGAAGGTTTATTTCCATATTTATTTGCAATAGAACTTACACTTGCCACAATGGGAAACTTTTATCTCTCAGAAAACCGAGAACTACGACTTCGTACAGGAGTAGTTCGAATGTCAGATGAGGCATATCGTTCTATAAACAGGAAAATGTGTGATATAACAATAAAATATTTGAGAAAAAGAAGAAGTCTTTCTGTCAGACAGTATGTTCTGATTAGGGTTATCACAGCTCTGAATAACAGAAGACTTATAGCTGCTATTCAGAAAAATGATGTCATAAGTAGCAGAATTTGGGAATATTTGTTTTAGAAAAAATTTTAAACACAAGGGATATGCAATGGAAAAAATACGAATAGGGATACTTGGTGCGGCGGATATTGCATATAGAAGATTTCTGCCTGCATTACAAAAACACGAAGGATTTACATATATAGGGGTAGCTTCTCAAAGTGGGAAACGAGTGGAAGAGTTTCAAAGGCAATATGGAGGAGTTGTTTTTTCTGATTATGAAAAACTGTTAGATTGCCAAGAAATTGACAGTGTTTATATTCCACTACCTCCAGCATTACATTATAAGTGGGGAAGAAAAGTCTTGGAAGCTGGAAAACATGTACTTCTGGAAAAGCCATTTACCACAAATGAAGAAGATACAAATATGTTGGTTAAAATAGCCGGAGAAAAGAATTTAACAGTTTTTGAAAATTATATGTTCCTATACCATAGACAATTAGAACAGATAATGAAAATATGGAAAGAAAATTGGCTTGGAAATATACATCAAATTAGTATACGATTTGGGTTTCCTGAAAGGCAGAAGGATGATTTTCGTTACAATAAGGAGTTGGGTGGAGGTGCATTACTAGACTGTGGAGGTTATACACTTCGCCTTGCTACAGAATTTTTGGATAAAGAAACTATAAGAGTGGCGACGAGCAGCATGGTTTATCAAGATACACAGGTTGATTTGTTTGGGGCAATCACATTGGAAGATAAAAATGGAACGGTAGCCAACTTGTCCTTTGGAATGGCAAATGAATATAAATGCGAATTACAGATATGGGGCCAAAAAGGTTTTTTAGAGACTGACAGGATTTTTACTGCACCCGAAGATTGGAAACCTGTTATTCATATAACGAAAGAGGGGAAGGAAGAAATAATTGAATTAGAAGGTGACAATCAATTTTATAATTCTATTAATCAATTTTATAAGTGTGTAAATAATAAACAAATTCGTGGTGGGATTTATAAAGAGATACTGAAGCAAAGTGAACTAATGGAGAAAGTATTAGAAGGAGGAACATATGCGTTGTAGAATTTGTAATTCGGAGAATCTAGAGAGTGTAATTGATTTGGGACAACAGCCTTGGGCAAATGATTTTATTAAAAAAGAACATATTGGAGAGGAACCATTTTATCCATTAAGAGTAGTATACTGCCATGATTGTCATGCGGCACAATTAGATTATACGGTAAAAAAAGAAGTAATGTTTGGAAATCACACTTATTTGACAGGTGCAACAAAGACAACATCGGAACATTTTAAAAGAGTTGCACAAAGAGTGGATGAGGAATTTTTTTCTAATAGGAAGGATAAGAGTGTATTAGATATTGGTTCCAATGATGGAACACAGTTACTTCATTATCAGAATATGGGATATAAAGCTTTGGGAGTGGAATCCTCTAAAATGACAGCGGAGATTGCAAATAAGGCAGGCGTTAATACAATAAATGAATTTTTTAACCTTGAAACAGTGAAAAAGATAGATAGTAAATTTGATGTTATAAATGCAGCGGGTGTATTTTACCATCTGGAAGAGATACATTCCGTATGCGAAGGCATTAAAGAGGCGTTAAAAGAGGATGGGGTATTTGTTGTTCATTTTATTTACATGAAAGACATTTTTGAACATATGACATTTGACCAGATATATCATGAACATTTATTGTATTACACGTTAGAAACCATCGGAAAATTGTTAAATCTTCATGGATTGGAAATGTTTGATGCATATCACTCTGGCTCCCATGGAGGAACCATTATTGGCTATGTAGGACATAAAGGAACTCGGCAGGCAAGTGAGCGATTATGTAAAATGCAGCAGGCAGAACAGGAATCTAACTGTAACAGTATTAAAGCGTATAGGGATTTCAATCAAAAAATTGAAATATTAAAAAGTAAAACGCTGAATTATTTACAGGAACAGAAGAAATTGGGGAAAAGAATATTTGGCTTGGGGTCACCATTAAAAGGAAACACTCTATTAAACCATTTTGGCATAGGAACTGATATTTTGGATTGTCTGGCAGAGACAAACCCACTAAGAGACGGACTATATTCACCGGGACAACATATACCGATTGTACTCCAAAAGGATTTAAAAGAAAATCCGGATATTTATTTTGTCCTGGCATGGAATTTTAAAAATGAAATTTTGGAGAGAAATGCAGATTTAATTAAAGAAGGAGTGGAATTCTATTTTCCGGTTGATGTAGACAACTATTAGAGAGGCAAATACTGGGGAATATATACAAGATTAGAGTCAATAGATGGGAGCATAAATGATTCAGATAAACGAGACAAAGTTTAAAGATGTATACAAAATAGAACCAAAGTATTTTGAGGATGCAAGGGGTTGGTTCACTGATACTTGGTCTGTGAGGGATTATAGAAATAAAGGAATCAATTACAATTTTGTTCAGGATAGCAAATCTTTTTCGGAAAAGAAGTATACGCTTCGCGGATTACATTTTCAACTAGAACCAATGGAACAGGCAAAGCTTATTACCTGTGTAAAAGGTGCAATAAGAGATGCAATTGTGGACTTGAGAGAAGATTCTCCTACTTATTTGCAATGGATGATGTTAGAGATTACAGAGGAGAGCAGAATACAGCTATTAATTCCGAGAGGATTTGCACATGGATTTCTAACTCTGGAAGACAAAACAGAAGTGCATTATAAATTAGATAATGAGTATGCACCACAACAGCAAAGAACCTTATTATGGAAGGACACGGATGTGGGAATAGACTGGAAGATAGAGGAAAAGAAGATAATTCTGTCCGAGAAAGATAGGAATGGACTTACCATAAAGGAACTTTTTAGGTAGGATTATAAATAATACGATATCATACGAGGAGATTTTATGAGGACGATTGCTATAAATGGTGCGAATGGATTTATAGGAAAATGTTTATGCCAATTCTATTTGGATAGGGGAGATAGAGTCATCGCTATAACAAGAGGAAAAGAAAAGGATGACTTAAGGCAGAAGAAAGGTAATCTGAAAATTGTTTTTGCTAAATATGAAGAATATAAAAATATGGATCAGTTGATAGGAGAAGAGATTGACAGTTTTTACTATTTGGCCTGGAGTGGGTATGGAACAGCTACCAATGATTATAATGTACAAACTAGTAATATTCCATTTATATGTGACACAATAAAAGCAATATCTAAAATGAAATGTAAGAAAATGATATTTATCGGTACTTGCCAACAGTTTCAATATGAGGAGATTGGAAATGGTGTCAGACAAAAAAGTTCCGTGTATGGTGCAGCAAAGACCTACGGAGAGGCATTGGGAAAGATAGAGGCTGCGAAATATAAAATGGAATTCTGCACGGCTATTTTTTCAAATGTATTTGGTGTGGGAGACAGGTCGGCACGTTCTACGAATAAGATTATAAGAAGTTTTCTAAATAACAAATGTCCATTATTGATTGATGGAGAGACACTGTTTGACTGGACATATATTGATGATGCACTGGAAGGTCTTGCACTAATTAATGAAAAAGGAAAGAATGGGCAGTGCTATTATATAGGGGGAGAAAAAGCAAGAAAATTCAGCGATATTATTAGTGATGTAAGAGATGTAGTTAACCATGAATTAGTACTATCCTATGGAACGTTAATAGATAAAAAATATATCGATTATTCAGAAATAGATAAAAAAAATGCAAAAAAGGATTTAGGCTTTATGGCAAAAAGTGATTTTAAGGAAAGCATAAAAAAAACCATGGAGTGGGTAATAAGGGAAGCACTTGGAGAGTAGAGGTAGATATTGAACGAAAGAGAAGGTGCCATTATCATATGGAGAGTATAGTCCTGAAATTAATACAGTCATGGAAAATGAAAGAAGATACAGTAAATTCAGTACCTGAAATTCTACAATGGATTAATCAAATAAATTTGAATACAGATGTAACCATAAGACGATCATGTTTGAAAGATGATAAATTTTGGTATTATTCAGAAGCGGAAGGAGCTATAACTAACACAAATAATAGTTTTTTTAAAATTATGGGATTACAAAAAATCATCGATGAAAAGATTGTCTATGAGCAACCAATTATTGTACAGGATGAAATAGGATTTTTGGGTATTATTGCAAAAGAAATAGATGGGATATTGTATTTTCTATTACAGGCGAAAATAGAGCCGGGAAATATTAATAAAGTGCAGTTATCGCCGACGATACAAGCAACAAAGAGTAATTTTAAGTGTAAACATGGAGGGAAAAAACCGGCCTATTTAGAATATTTTTTGAATTCAAATGAACATAGGGTTATTGTAGATCAAATACAGTCGGAGCAGTCTTCCAGGTTTTATAAGAAAAGAAATAGAAATATCGTGATATTATTAGAGGAAGAAATAGAGATTAAAAATAATTACAAATGGATGACATTGGGACAGATTAAGGAATTATTAAAAATTGATAATCTGGTTAATATGGATACAAGGACAGTGTTGTCATGCTTGCCACTTTCTGGTATGGGAAATATAGAAGGAGATTATGAGAATAAATTAAAAAAATTCTATGAGGATACTTCTCTTTTTAATTCTATGTTTAATAATAGTGATATTAATGGAAGCATTATAGAAATATTCAATTATATTAATACCTATAAAATGTTTGATGAATCTAAATATATTCTTTGTCCATTAAGTGAATTAAAAAAATGGAAATTGAAAAATGATGAATTTATTTGTGAAGAGAATGCTCTGTTTAAAATTATTTTCTGTAGCATTGTTATGCAGGGGAGAGAAGTAAATGAATGGTCTCAACCTTTAATAGAGCCAATTAATAGAGGGATTTTAGGATTAATTATAAGCAGAATAGGGGATAAAAAGTACTTTTTAGTGCATGCATTACCAGAGATGGGATGTTTTGATAAAATCGAGTTGGCACCTACGGTTCAATTTGATTCTATGAATCTAAAGCAAATGAACGAGATAGAAGAGTTATTCTTAAAAAATATGCATGATAAATGTAAATATGATGTTGTCCTTTCAGAGGAAGGGGGACGTTTTTATCACGATCAGAATAGAAATATTATTTTAGAAATAGAAAAAGAGGGAATTTGTCATTTGCCAAAAGGTTATTTTTGGGTTGATTATAAGACTATTAATTATCTTGCACAAATAAACAATTGTTTAAATATTCAACTGAGAAATCTATTGTCATTATTAGAAATCTAGAGACACTACAAGTATTATATACACAGAAAGAGACCCTATCCCGTGAGATATAAGATTATGATATGGATTCGCAGTTTGCCATGGAATTATTGA
>CAZQTM010000054.1:0-11669 GCA_964595855.1 uncultured Lachnospiraceae bacterium
AGTATTCTTTTACTGCTTGTTATGGTAATTCCCATGATTTTTATCAACCATTATCACAAAGATTTTCTGCGCACATTTAAAATCATGAGGGGCTCAGATGATTATTCCCTGCATGAATTGAAAATGTCATTGGATTCTGTCGATTTTATCAGAAAAATTATTCTTTATGCAACGACTATGATTGCAGCATTTTATTTCATCATTTTAATTCGAACATGTGATGACTTATCAGCAGTTGGTCCTAATGTGAATTTGGTACTAATGCTAATCTTTTATATGTCAGTTTTTGAATTGTTATTACTTCCATTACATGCTAAGCTTAAGAAGAAAACATATGAATATATGGAGGAAGAGTAAGTTTGAAGAAGAGAGTAATGGCTATTGTGGCTTGTATTGCTTATATGGTTATTCTCATTAGTTTACTTTATA
The DNA here is from genome assembly GCA_964595855.1 of uncultured Lachnospiraceae bacterium. Taxonomy (GTDB): domain Bacteria; phylum Bacillota; class Clostridia; order Lachnospirales; family Lachnospiraceae; genus RGIG8767. The sequence continues at coordinate 430 of CAZQTM010000054.1, forward strand.
TTCAGATGCATTATATCAGTGGTGAATTAGAGAAAAAATATGCCGTTATTCTGGCATGCTTTATTTCCATTCCATCTTTTGCATTATTGTTTGGTTATTACAGATTACAGATAAAATTGGATATTTATAAAAAGCAAGATACTACAGAAAATGAAAATCGAAAGATTACATACGATACATTTTGTGCATTAAATTTCGTTTCTATTTTATCCAAAAGGGAAACTGAGGTTGCCTGGCTGGTTTATCTGGGATATAGTAATCAAAGAATTAGTGATGAATTATTCATATCCATTGCAACAGTTAAGAAACATATTTCACATATATATGAAAAAACGGGGATAACTTGTAGGAAAGATTTTCAAACAAAGATAGGGGAGATAAATTATGGAACAGTATAAGGTTATTGATGAAAAAAACTGGAAAAGAGCGATGCATTGTAGTATTTTTCGAAATTATACAGAACCATGCTTTTGTATATCATTAGAACTTGATATAACAAAGTTTAATCAAAAGAGGAAAGAACTTGGGCTGCCTTTTACATATTCTCTTATTTATGTCGTAACAAATAGTGCGAACCAAATTGAGGAATTTCGATATCGTTTTTTGGATGGAAAAATTGTTTTATTTGATCGTATTCATACAAGTTTTACATATCTTGATCAAAATTCAGATTCAGAACTTTTTAAGGTTGTAAATGTAAACATGGAGTCTACTTTACAGGAATATGTTGAGATTGCTACGAAAACAGCAGAAAATCAAAAGGAATATTTTACTGGTCCTCTTGGAACGGATATTTTTCAGTTTTCTCCATTACCCTGGATTACCTATACTCATATTTCGCATACAAACTCAGGAAAAGTTAATAATGGAACACCTCTATTTGACTGGGGCAAATATTTTGAAAGAGATGGAAGACTGATATTACCATTTTCTGTACAGGCACATCATTCCTTTGTAGATGGTGTTCATGTTGGAAAATTTGTTCATGAATTACAGGAGGAACTGGATCATATAGAAGATTTAATGTAGGAGCAAGTTTTCCATTAAGTAAAAAATAGGTATTGACAAGTGAGCAATTGGTCACTATATTTATAGGTGAGCAGTTGCTCACTATTTATTTGAAGGGAAAAGTTTGAGCTACGCACAAACTTGAACCATTAGCTGCTCCTAAAATACAGTCGCAGCATGAGGTTAATTATGAAGACAAAGGAAAGAATTTTAATTGAATCTATGAAATTATTTTCTGTTTCAGGCTATGATGCTGTTTCAATCAGGACGATTGCAAATGCAGTAGAAATTGGAAATAGTGCATTATATAAGCATTTTAGCAGTAAGCAGGCTATTTTTGATGCTATTGTTGAGGAATCCAAGCAAAGATACATAAAAGAATGCAGTCGCTATGTAACAGAAGACATCCGAGGAGTAGAGGCTGTAAAAAATGTCTGTATCAGTATGTTTACGTACCAGTCAACAGATGAATGGATTGTAATGTTTAGAAGAATATTATTGCTCGAGAAATTTAAAAATGAAAAGATCGCATCCATATATAAAGAATTTTTTGTTGATATACCCATCAAAAACCTAATAAGTATTTTTGAAGAATTAATGGATAAAGGATTAATGACGAAAGGCAATTCTGAAGTATTTGCAATGGAACTGTATTCGCCATTTTATCTCTATCATTTTGTGGAAAGAGATCAAAAGGAATTGAAGGAACTTTTTGTGGAACATGTTGATAATTTTTTTAAGGAACATTTCATTCCAAGAGAAAAATAATATAAAAGGAGAATAATTATGCCAAAACCAATTATTAATAACAGAATTGTAAGAAAAAATCCGAAGTTAAAGGCAATTCAGAGAAACGGAAAGAGTATTTATAAAAAGGGAGACCGAAAAGTATTAAAAAACTATATAGGAAAGTTGGTTAAAATTGATTATCACGAGCTTATTGGGGAAGAAGCAAAGGTTTTAAAACCAGTTGATAAAACATCCATTACAAAAGAAATGTTGTTACAAAAGATAGAGGATGCCGGATTATTAGGAATGAGTGGAAACGGCTTCCCCGTAATAGAAAAGCTTCACTCCTTTATGGATGCTAAGACAGATAAGAAAATTCTTATTGTGAATGCAGTTGAATGCGAACCAGGGTTAGAACAAGATGAGTGGCTGCTTCATAATCGTTTACCTGAAATCTGTGAAGGAATTCATTATTTAAATCATGCACTACAATTAAATGATTCCGTTTTAGCTGTTAAACAAGATGTGAATTGTAGCGATAAGTCTGTAAAAGTAGTGCAAATTCCAGCAAGATTCCCTATGGGTGAAGAGCATTTTATGATTCATGCAGTAACAGGTATGGTGTTAGAAAAAGAGGTGATTCCAGCCAAACAGGGAATTCTAGTAATGAATCTTCAGACAGTTTATCAGATATTCAAACTGATGAATAATAATTATGAGGGTAAACGTTTTGTTACATTGGCTGATTTAGAAACAGGAGAAGGAAAGATAGCATATATCCATGAAAATGATTCTGTTGAAAAAGTTATTAAGTTGGCTTTCTCTAAAGAACTGCAAATCTTTGCAGGCAGCGGAATACTGAAAGTGGATCCAATTAGTGATAATACAACTTTTGGAAAATTAATATCCTTTGCGGCATTCAGTAAAGAGCAGGAAATCAGCAATGATAATAAATGTAAAGGTTGTGGGCAATGCACTAAAAGATGTCCGGTGGGAATCCCTGTTCATAAAGTTGTTCGGGCGCTGGAAAAAGATATGAATGCAGATATTTCCATGTATCATCCGGAAAAGTGTATTCAATGCGGTAGCTGTGCATACTTCTGCAAAGCAAGCAAATTGCCGGGAGCATATGTAAATTATAAAAGGTCTTGATTAGTTTATTGCTTTATTGAATAAATATGGTAAAGTAATTAAAGATAAAAGATGGAAGAAGGACTACTATGAAGACAAAGATTTTTATTGATGGAAGTGAAGGAACGACCGGATTACGCATTAATGAACGTTTTTCTGTAAGAGATGATGTGGAATTATTAAAAATAGATCCGGAGCTTAGAAAAGACATTGCTGAAAGAAAACGTCTGATTAATGAATCTGACATTACTTTTTTATGTCTTCCGGATGCTGCCGCAATAGAATCAGTTAGCCTTGTAGAAAATGACAATGTAAGAATATTAGATACTTCAACGGCACATAGAACACAGGAAGGCTGGGCATATGGATTCGCAGAATTATCGAAAGACCATAGAGAGGCGATTAAGAATGGAAAAAGAATTGCTGTGCCGGGTTGCCATGCAACTGGTTTTATCTCTCTCATATATCCACTGATAGCAGGCCATATCATGGCACCCGACTATCCGATTTGTGGTTTTTCTTTAACCGGATATAGCGGTGGCGGTAAAAAGATGATAGCAGAATATGAAGGGGAGGACAGATCTAATCTATTAAACGCCCCAAGAGAATATGCGTTAAGCCAGCAACACAAACATGTAAAAGAAATGCAAAAAATAACAGGTTTAACAAGAGCCCCTTTATTTTCACCTATTGTAGCGGATTATTATAGTGGGATGGTAGTTTCAGTACCACTTTACAGTAATATGCTTAAAGGAAAGCAGACACCACAGACTGTTCATGATTTTTTCGAACAGTTTTATAAGAATGAGAAATTCATTAAGGTAATGCCATTTGGAGAGGAAGCAAAGGAACGAAGTTTTCTTAGTGGTATAGCATGTTCTGGTTGGGATGGAATGGAAATTTATATTACAGGAAATGAAGACAGAATACTGCTTTCATCACGTTTTGATAACCTTGGAAAAGGAGCATCCGGAGCAGCTATACAATGTCTTAATATAATGCTTGGCTGTGAAGAGGATAAAGGTCTTAATTTATAAAAGAGTGTAAATTTATTTTCAGTTTTTTGTAGACGATTGTTAGGCACTAATGTAATTATTATTTACATTAATGCCTTGACTTTAACACAATAGGTAGTATACTACCTATTTAAGGGAGGAAAGTTAATATGAATGAATATGATGATATTCGGTATCAGGCTTTTGCAAATATATCGCAACTAAGTAATAAGCTACAAAATGTCATGGATATTGGCATGAAAGAAATTACTTCTAAACAATGGCTACCGTTAATTCTTATTGGAACTTTTAAGACGCCGCCCACATTAAATGAGTTAGCCAAAAGATGTGGTATTACTCATCAAAGTGCGAAACAATTGATAGAGAAATTGGACGAAAAAGGTTATGTCACAATTAGCAGGGATGAGGCAGATAAACGTTATTTATTAATTGAATTGACAGATTTAGGTAGGCAATGGTCAATAGATAATGAAAAACGTAATCGTACTTTTATATACGATTTGTTTGCAGATATTTCAAAAGAGGAAATAGAAGTCTTTATGAATATACAAAAGAAATTAATAGATTTTCTGGATGAACGTAAGAGACAGGTCAAAGAAGGTGAATATAGTGTATAAAAATAAAATTATAAAATCGTTGGTACAATGTGTCAGTTTCATGATATTTGCCAGCTTAATTACAACAGCAATCATGATATTTAAATCTGCTGTATTACAGGGAGAACATGGAAAACCTGATTTTGTAGGGTCTTCATTAATGGTCATTACCTCTATAGAAAAATTTCTAATTGCAGTTTCTTATTTAATTATCGGAAAGAAAATGCCAATAAAAAATAATATTTTGAGAGCATGGTGCTTTTGTTTATTGATTTGGGCAAGCAATTATTTGCCACAGGTTATGGGACTTGCAGGAGCAGATGGTGCTATAGCTGCAAGAGCCTTTAGTCCCTCTATAGTGATATGTGATTCTATAGCATATTTTATTAGTGGAATAATATTGGGTATTATAATCAAAGAAAATCAGATTTATGAGATAAGATCATGTAAATATAAGACTATATTAAAGTCATGTTTTATTAGTGCTACGCTTTTTCCATTATTAGTCATCATTATGGATCACTTATTGGTGTTAATTAATCCACAATTTGGAAGTAAGATTGCAATGGGGGTATCAGATAATAATGCATTAATCTTTTATATTATTTTTTATAGTTGCTTTATAGTAACCGGTTTTTTATTACCTATATTTTACCGCATGACTGAGTATAATTCAGAAGACAATCATCATTTAAATGTTAAGTTCGAACTTGTATATGGTTTTCTTTTATGGACACCTGTAGTAATGATTATGGTTGCTTTTGGAACATCATTGTTGCCTACAATAGTTTATGACCTGGCATTCATGATAATCATCTTTATAGATACATATATCATAAAAAAAGTGTTAAATTGAAAAATAAGAATCAACCATATTCATGGTTGAGGGCATCCCTCTTATATAATTTTAAGTAAAAATTAAGTTGTGTGATGTAAAATTATGGGATAAAATAATACGATACAACTTGAAAAGGTAAATGTAAGATATGTTAAGTAGAATGAAGGCTAATAAGATATTATATAAACGGATTTTTGTGATAACACTTCCTATCGTAATTCAGAATTTGTTAAATGCAGCTGTAAATTCAGCTGACGTACTTATGCTGAATTTTGTAGGTCAGTCCGCTATTTCTGCATGCTCACTTGCCGCACAGTATGGAAGCATACTTTTTATGGTTTACTTTGGAATTGGTACAGGTGTCACAATGTTAAGTGCCCAATACTGGGGTAAGGGAGATTTGAATGCGATAGAGAAGGTAGAAGGAATTGCACTTCGCTTTTCAGTAGCAATAGGCGTATTGTTTTTCTTAGCATCTACAATCATCCCAGAATTAATGATGAAAGTTTTTACAAATGATCCAGAATTAATATTACTCGGAGCACAATATTTAAGGGTAAGTGCAGCAAGCTTTTTATTCTGGAGTATGTCCGAAATATATCTTAGTGTTTTACGAAGTATTGGAAGAGTTACGATTAGTACTGTGATTGACGCAGTTGCACTTGGATCAAATGTTATTCTGAATGCGGTATTTATTTTTGGATTCTTGGGTATGCCTAAGATGGGTATCATAGGTGTGGCACTTGCAACCAGTATATCAAGGGCTATTCAGCTTCTCGTATGCGTATTCGTTTCTATGAAATCTACAACAGTTAAACTACGGATAAAACCAATGTTTGAAAGTCACCCAGCATTATTTAAGGACTTCTTAACCATGTCACTTCCGGCTGTTGGAAATGATATTGCATGGGGCGTTGGATTTTCTATGTATTCTGTAATTCTTGGTCACATGGGAACCGATGTGGTGGCGGCTAATTCTATCGTCTCAGTCGTTCGAAATCTTGGAAGTGTATTATGCTTTGGTATTGGTAGTGCTTCGGGAATTATCATTGGTCAGATACTTGGTGAAAATAGAGTAGAAGATGCAAAGAAGGCAAGTCATACGTTAGTACGTCTTTCAGTATTTGCAGGAGTGGCAGGGGGCTTGGTTGTTTTCCTGATTACGCCATTTGTAATGAGTTACGCGAAATTATCACCGAATGCACTAACGTATTTACTGTTTATGCTACGAATCAATATTTACTACATCCTGGGAAGTGCAGTGAATACAACATTAATAGCCGGTGTTTTTAGAGCAGGTGGAGACAGTAAATTTGGATTTGTATGTGACACAATTGATATGTGGTGTTATGCAGTTCCACTCGGATTTTTGGCAGCTTTTGTGTTCAAATTTCCGGTCGAAGTTGTTTACTTCTTACTATGTACCGATGAATTTGTAAAGTGGCCATGGGTTTTCAAACGATATTATAGTTATAAATGGGCTAAAAATATTACTAGGGAAAATATAGATTAGCTTTTAGGGGAGTTAGGTTGAAAAATATGCTTTTAAAGAAACCAATCATCAGATGTATTTTGTGGATGATTCTGATGCTACTTTTTCCAGTGGCTTCCGGAATTATTGTGACCGTATATAAAGCAGATGCTGTTGGCATCTTTTTGGTCCAGGGAAGTTTTATGACAATGTCACTTATATTTCCACTGCTTTTTGTTTATAGGGATAAAATGAAATTACATACGTTTGGGATAACATTTGATATTTCTCGGGAAGAAACGAAAAAAGTGTTATATTATATTCCTATGTTTTTATCTATTATTCCACTTCTTGCAAAAGGAATAGACTGGATAGGCAGCAGATATATCGGGTCATTATTCTTTTTTGCCATTATGGTCGCAATTGCAGAAGAGAGCTATTTTAGGGGTGTAATTTATCAAAAATTAATATCAATATATGATGACAATAAAACAATCATGTTATCTGCTCTATTGTTCGGGCTTGCCCACAGTGTTTGCATAATAAGTGGCAGCAGTATTATTATGGTGGCTTTACAGGTTATGAACGCCATTATATTTGGAATAATTGCAGCACAATTATTAGTAATTACAAGAAGTATTTTACCTGGCATGATATATCATTTCTGCTTTGATTTCGTTAATCATATTACCAGATTAGATGGGCTTGCACTTTTTATAGCGAGTGCTGTGCAGGTATGTATTATGCTATTTTATATATTATGGTTAGACAGACAAATAAAGGATAAAGACGAGTAAGGATAATAGAACAGCTATGGAAAAGGTAATAAGTCAGGAAATATGTAATCAAATTATAAAGGTACTAAAGGAAAATGAATATCTGAAGTTACTTGGAATAGAAATTATTAGTTTATCCAAGGGATATTGTAAGGGAAAAATGAGTGTCAGTGAAAATATCAAGAATCCATATGGTTCCTTACATGGGGGCAGTTTATATTCGTTAGCAGATATCATTGGTGGTACAGCGGCATGTACTTATGGCAATTACGTAACAACGGTTTCAGGGAGTATGAATTTTTTGATGCCGGCAGTTGGTATGGATCATGTAATATGTGAAGCAAAAAAAGTTAGGCAGGGCAGGCACTTGGCTGTTTATGATATGATACTGACAGATGATGAAAATCATATTTTAGAGAATGCAAGTTTTACCTTCTATGTTACAGACGAAAAGGTTTTGAAAGATTGACAGAAAAAGGAATAAAAATATGGAATTGTATCAGGGTAGGCCAAAGGATGTTAGCGGCAGACTTAAAAAAGAAATAAGAGTATATGATTTATTGGATACACTGGGGGTTGAGTATCAAAGAGTTGATCATGAAGCAGCAGCAACTATGGAAGCATGTGAAGAGATAGATAAGATATTACAAATTTTTATTTGTAAGAATTTATTCCTTTGCAATCGTCAAAAAACCGAATTCTATTTGCTGTTGATGCCAGGCGATAAGGTATTTAAGACTAAGGAATTATCAAAACAGATTAATACCGCAAGACTATCATTTGCCTCGCCAGAGGATATGGAGAAGTATCTCGATATAACACCAGGATCTGTTAGTGTCTTAGGACTTATGAATGATACCCAAAACATAGTAAAGCTTTTGATAGATGAAGATGTGCTAAGAAGCGAATTTTTGGGCTTTCACCCATGTATCAATACATCCAGTTTAAAAATCGCTACAGGAGACTTGTTGGAAATAATTTTGCCAGCCATACATCATTCTATGACGATTGTGCAACTAACTTAATAATGAAATCAAGATTATGACTGCTAATATCTGATATGCCCTCTGTCAAGCAGGCAGGGGCATATCATGAAATAATAGCAGTCTTTTTTGGTAAGTTAGTTTAGATATTCTACAACTTGGTAAGAAAAGGTTGTATGGAAATAAAAGGGAACGTATTATAGCAATATCAAAGGAGTTGGGGAATATGAGAATTAATATTCATACTGATCAGACAATTCAAGAGACAGAGGTTAATATCAACTGTAGTCAACTTACACCAGATATTGAAAGAATGATTTCACTATTAAGGGTTATGGATAAGAAACTGACTGGTGTAAAAAATGGACAGATGTATTTTCTCGATAGTAATCAAATTTTATACATCGAAACGGTAGATAAGAAGACGTTCTTTTATACCAGTGAAGATGTATATGAAACATCACTCAAATTATTTGAGCTGGAAGATGAATTGGATGGAACAGATTTTTTCAGATCTGGAAAGTCAAGTATCATTCATCTTGGTCATATCAAGTCACTAAAAGCAGACCTCGATGGCAGGATTATGGTGACCATGGATAATAACGAAAAGCTGATTGTCTCAAGACAATATGCACAGGAATTTAAAAGAAAATTAGGGGTTAAATAATATGGAGAAGAAAGTTACGATTTTTAGTTTCTTAGCAGAGGCGTTAGTTATATTTTCAGTAGGCATTATTTTTATTACAATATGTACTTTCTTTATTGGAAGTGATGCACAGGATAGCTCTTCATTGTTCACTCAAAGCTCAAATGGGGTATCTAATACTACAATATTACAATTCTTATTGTTCTCCATGATTATTGAATTCTTAAATAAGTTTTGGTATTCGGAGAGACTTGCAGCTAAAATGATGGTACTTTGGAGAACAATACTTCTATTATTATCAATCGTAGTTGTAGTGGCTATATTTTCGGCATTATTTGGATGGTTTATGATAAACAATATAGATGCATGGATAGGATTTCTTATCATATTTGCTATTTTCTTTGCGATGAGTGTTTTTATTATGGTTATAAAAACAAATATGGAGAATAAAAAAGTAGAAGAAGGTTTGACTAATTATAAAAAAGAAAGGGAAAAGATTCATGATAAATAGCATTGAAATAAAGAATGTTGAAAAAAAATTTGGAGACAAAAAAGTCTTGAACAACATCTCTTTGACTATGAAGAAAGGTGAATTATTGGGTCTGTTGGGGCCATCAGGAGCAGGTAAGACAACACTAATTAAAATAGTAACAGGACAATTAAGCTATGAAGGAGATTCAAAAGTATTTGGAGTGGAATCTTCTATGATTGGAAGTAAAATATATAAGCAGGTTGGAATGGTGCTCGATAACTGTGGAATTTATGAAAGGCTGTCTGTTTATGACAATATGAAGGTTTTTGCAGATATCTATAAAATTTGTAAAGCACGAATAGATGAAGTTTTAGTGAAAGTTGGACTAATAGAAGCTAAGAAAACCAGTGCAGGGAAGTTATCGAAAGGTATGAGACAAAGATTATTACTTGCAAGGGCAATTCTTCATGAACCAAGCATTTTATTTCTAGATGAACCTACGAGTGGACTGGATCCGGTAACAACAAAGCAAATTCATGCTTTATTAATGGAGCTGAAAAATAAAGGAACCACGATTTTTTTAACCACTCATAATATGGAAGAAGCATATCAAATCTGCGACCACATAGCACTTCTTAATGAAGGCAGAATTGTCGAGTATGGAATTCCGGAGGAATTATGCAGAAAATACAATAAAGAAAATTGTATTACCATTATTACTAAGAATGGAGAGTCTGTCATAATTGCGAATAAACCATCCAGTGCCAGAATTATTACAGATTACATGGAGAAGGATGATATTGAGGCAATCCATTCTTCAGAACCGAATCTTGAATCCGTATTTATTACATTAACCGGAAGGGGGCTGGCAGAAGCATGAGTATATATCATTTGAATGCTATATTTATAAAAAATATTAAAGATACACTACGAAATTTTCAGGTACTAATTCTGTTCCTTGTTTTTCCAGTAATAGGATATGTTATGACACAATCAATAACGGAGGTACAGGGATCGTTCTTTATCAGTATTTTTGCTGGAATGCATTACATTTTTACTCCAATTGTTGTAACTGCAAGTCTAGTTTCGGAGGAGAAAGAAAAAAACACACTAAGAGTTCTTCGGATGTCCGGTATATCTTCATTTGAATTTTTTCTATCTACCACAATTTTTGTTTTAATATTGGATATATTATCGGGATGTACATTCATTGGGATGACAAATTTGGATCAAATTCAAATACTACGATTTCTCATGGCTGGTATTGCAGGGTGTCTAATATCTATTTTAATTGGATTATGTGTTGGAACGTATGTAAAAAGCAGTAGTGCTGCAAATGGTATTGCTGTTCCACTCGGAATGATTTTTTCATTCTTGCCAATGCTTTCAAGTTTTAATAAAGATTTGGAAAAGGTTACAAAATACTTATATGGTCAACAGGTCAGTTATATTTGTGGAGGTAAAAATTTTGATATAAGCTTTATCATGATTGTAAGTATTAATTTTTTATTAGCTTTTGTGATATACTGTTACTTATACTATAAATCTAAACTAGTAGAGTAAAAGGAAGTAGT
>CAZQTM010000055.1:0-6498 GCA_964595855.1 uncultured Lachnospiraceae bacterium
AGTACAGTAAAAGGTCAAAACAGTAAAAAGTTAAATATCAGAAATGACTATTATAATAAAATAGAAGATCAGTATGTAGATGATATTAAAAGTAAACTGAATGATATGGGCTTTGAATATGCTGGTGTTACATTAACAAAAACATTTAATAATGAAATATGTACTTACACACTCCAAATTCACCATAAAAAATTAGACAAAATGAGTGCAGAGGAACGTAATTTAGTAATAAATAAACTGAATACGATAAAAATAAGTTCAAAAAAATTTTTTGTCAATACAAAAATTCTTGAATACAATTGTTGATTTTACATGACAATATAATCAATAGGCTCTATAATATTATGGAGACTAAATGATGAAAGAGATGATTATATGATACCACAGCCCAATGAGATTTATAGACATTTTAAAGGTAATTTGTATAAGATCATAACGTTAGCAATACACTCGGAGACTGGTGAAAAGATGGTAGTTTATCAGGCACTATATGGGGATTATGCAGTATATGTCAGACCAATGGACATGTTCCTTTCCACTGTTGATCACGTAAAATATCCTGATATCAATCAAGAATATCGATTCGAGAAAATGGATGATATTTTAGTATCACAAGGCTCGAAATTTACCAGCAATGATGGTAATAAAAAAGAGACAGAAGATATTATTAAGAAACAAGAAGAGGAGCCAGTAGAGGAAATGGTAGAAAACTCAGAAAATGGCATTGATCCATTAATAATAGAATTCCTTGATGCTGACACATATTGGCAGAAAAGTAACATTCTTACTGCATTACATCACAGAATTACTAATGAAATGGTTAATACTCTTGCGGCGGCTTTAGACATAGTTGTTGAAGAAGGCGATATTGAAGACCGTTATTTCCAACTGAAGAATTGCATACAGACAAAAGAAAAGTATGAATGTAATAGGATTTGAGGTTAACAAGTGACAGAAGAGATTTTAGAAATGATTAGTGAACCGCTTCTAAAGTGGTATGATTCAGATCATAGAATGTTACCGTGGAGAGAGGATAAGACTGCTTACCGAGTTTGGGTATCCGAGATTATGCTCCAACAGACCAGGGTAGAGGCAGTAAAACCATATTTTAATCGATTCGTTGATAAATTTCCAGATGCAACTACTTTAGCAGAAGCACAAGAAGAAATATTACTGAAGTATTGGGAGGGTCTTGGATATTACTCAAGGGTCCGCAATATGAAAAAAGCAGCAGTTATTATAAAAGATAAATATGATGGAATGATTCCAAATGACTATAAAGAACTTTTAGGCCTGCCTGGTATTGGAACATATACGGCAGGAGCAATTGCTTCTATCGCCTATAATATGCCAGTAGCTGCTGTAGATGGGAATGTTCTTCGCATTCTAAGCCGTGTTAGAATGGATGAAGAAAATATATCATTACCTGCGGTTAAGAAAAGAGTAGAGCAAGAATTAAATATTATTATTCCAAAGGATCGTTCAGGAGACTTTAATCAGGCAATGATGGAACTGGGTGCAACCATTTGCATACCGAACGGACAAGCAAAATGTGGCGAATGTCCATGGCAGGAGTTTTGCCAGGCAAGAATTAATGATCGGGTATTGGAATTTCCTAAAAAGGCATTGAAAAAAGACAGGGTAATTGAAAAAAAGACGGTTCTGATATTGAAGGATGGAGAACGTGTTGCCATTCATAAAAGACCATCCAGAGGGCTATTGGCCGGCATGTACGAGCTGCCAATGTTTGAAGGTCATTTGAAGGAAAAAGAAGTTCTGAAACGTTTAAAAGATATAGAGTTAGATGTTTTACGTATTCAGTCGTTGGAACCGGCAAAACATATATTTAGTCATAGGGAGTGGCATATGATTGGATATGCTATTCGTGTTGATGAACTACAGAAAATGAAGGAAGAGAATGCAGGATTTCTGTTTATCGATCCCAAAGATACAGAGGATAGTTACCCAATTCCAACTGCGTTTGCTTCTTATGTTAAATATGTAAATATTAAACTAGGAAATGAGAATTTTAATAAAGGATAGAATTGTTCCGTAAAGAAACATAAGGGGAGAGTAAAAATGAAGTTATTGTCAGTAACAATTCCATGTTATAACTCACAGGCATATATGGGAAAGTGCATTGAATCACTATTAATAGGTGGGGAAGATGTTGAGATTATTATTGTAAATGATGGTTCAACAGATGATACAGAAAAAATTGCTGAGGAATATAGAAAACAATATCCTTCTATAATTAAGGTAATTAATAAAGTAAATGGTGGTCATGGATCTGCTGTTAATTCAGGTATGGAAAATGCTACTGGCTTATTTTTTAAAGTGGTAGACAGTGACGACTGGGTAAAAGAAGGAGCATATAAAGCGATACTCGAAAAATTGAGTGAATTTGCCGGAAGTGACAAAGTGCTTGACATGATGATAAGCAATTTTGTTTATGAAAAAGATGGGGCAAAGAATAAAAAGGTTATGCGTTTTACACATGCAGTTCCACATGATCAGATGTTTACATGGAATGATGTAGGCCATTTTCATAAAGGTCAATATATATTAATGCATTCTGTAATATTTAGAACAAAATTACTGCGTGAATGTAATTTGAAGCTACCGGAGCATACATTTTATGTGGATAATTTGTTTGTGTTTGAACCGCTTCCTTATGTGAAGAATATGTATTACCTGGATGTTAATTTTTACAGATATTATATAGGAAGAGAAGACCAGTCAGTAAATGAAAAAGTAATGATTTCGCGGATTGATCAGCAGATTCGTGTGAATAAGATTATGATTGATTACATGGCAGACAATAAATCAAAAATATTTACTGATAAGAAGTTAAAGGCCTATATGCTAAATTATCTTGATATTATTACAACCATATCTTCTATTATGCTTATTCGTTCAGATACAGAGGAAAATTTACTGAAGAAAAAGGAACTGTGGGATTATTTAAAAAAGAAAGATAAATATATCTTTTGGAAATTAAGATATGGACTTCTTGGCAATTCGATGAACCTTCCCGGAAAGGGAGGAAGAAAGATATCTGTGGAGGGATATAAACTTTGTCAGAGATTTTTCAAATTTAATTAATATAAGCCTCTGACTAAAATCAGAGGCTTAAACTTTGCATAAATATTTACAGTAGATTAATTATCTAAATTTGATACTTACATAATTACCTGATTTTTGTTTCCTTATAGCTGTTGTAACATAAGACTGCTTAATAGACATAATTACGTCAAATCGGTATACAATCGTATATACAATGGCGGCCATAATGAATGCTGTCATTACATCAAACATGGAGTGCTGTTTAATAAACATAGTAGATAAAATAATTAAGGAACTCATAATAAATGAACCAATTTTTACGTTCTTATTTGATGCTAATGATTTATTATGGATTACTGCAAAAAATACTCCTAAAGAGTTATATACATGGATACTGGGCCATAAATTTGTTGATGTATCTATATGATATAAAGAGGATACAAGCTTTGTAAAGATATTATCCCTTGGCATAATGAACGGACGCAAATGTTGAATATTAGGGAAAAATGTTGATACAATTAGAAATATCGTCATTCCCGTAAACAAAAAGGTGCATGCCTTGTAGTAATCATTCTTATTCATAAAAAATAGATAGAGTACAATCCAAGAAACGTATAAAAACCATAGCAAATAGGGAACAACGAATAATTCACAAAAGGGGATTTTATCATCTATTGCCATATGAATGACAGTGTAATTACGACCTGCCATTTTTTCTAAGTGATTAAACCATGACATATATATAAGGCCATATATAATAAGTGGTATGGCATGATAATACTTTTGATATATTTTTTTCATAATAAATACCTCTTACTCAGTAAGAACTTAAAAATAAGTTCTGTATATGTGTTATGTTCTAATAAGTAAAACGAATTACTTCTTGATTACACTTCACAGATATAAAGTCGGCTTTTGCCTCTACTTCTCCATCAGTATGTACCCATAACGGTTCAGATGTTCTGATTGTATACTGCTTAGCACTGTAAGCATCAACACCATCAAATTGAAAATGTTTTCCCTGATAACCAGAAGGCAATACAGTTAGAATCTTGGGTTTGGAGATCTTAGCTACGGAACATAGATTAAGAATTCCATCATGATCATTTGCCGCTGGTGCAAATTTAAATCCTCCACCTTCATATCTATGATTCATTCCCGCAATAAATAGCAATTTTTTTAATGTAATAATGGATTCTTCATTTCCATCAAGTATTAATTCACCAGTGATATATCTTGTGCTTATCAGCTGCTTGAGTGCAATCCCAAGATATGTCAGTTTACCAAGACCACACTTGTTTAACACGTCTTTTATACGGGATGACATAGCTTCCTGACATATCGCTGCATCATAACCAATACCACAGCTGACAATAAAACGTCGATCTGGAATAGACATAGTACCTTCACTGAAAAGAGTATTTTCACAGTGTATCACACCCATATCCATATAGGTGCATACGGGGTAATCTAGTAAATGCAAAATAGCAGTAACGGGATTGTTAGAAATTCCTAAATCACGTGCCAGATCATTACTAGAACCAGTTGGTATATAGCTTAACGTAATTTTATCAAAACAGTCTATTCCCTGAATGACTTCATTCATAGTACCATCACCACCAAGGATAATCAGTAGTAGATTATCAGGAGTATTTTCAACATGTAAAGAAAGTTCCCTGACAATCTCAGTAGCGTGGCCATGATATTCTGTAAAATAGACCTGATAAGGAATATTTCTTTGAGTGAGTATAGATTGAACTTTATTCCAATATTTTTTTCCACGACCTGATCTTGACATTGGGTTAACTATGATATGGTACATAACAAATCCCTCTTTCGAATGGTTTGACAGATTAATAATATTAGACATATTTTTCACAGTTACTTCTTATTATTATACGATTTTATATTTTATCAAAAAAAGCATTGTTCGTAAATAGGTTTGTGACATATTCATAAAATATTAATTTAAATTTCTATATTTTCTTAAAGAATATTCTATGCTATAATCATGCCAATACATTTTTACATATTGTTATTAGGAAAATAGTCGTAAGCAGGCGGAAAGGCGGAATAATGTACTCACTTGATGATGTAAAGAAAGTTGATTCTGAAATTGCACAGGCAATAGAGGATGAGCAGAGTAGACAAAATAGTCATATTGAATTAATTGCCTCGGAGAATTGGGTAAGTAAAGCAGTAATGGCTGCCATGGGAAGTCCTTTGACAAACAAGTATGCAGAAGGATATCCTGGAAAAAGATATTACGGAGGTTGTGAATGCGTCGATGTTGTAGAAAATCTTGCAATTGAAAGAGCAAAAGAATTATTTCATTGTGATTATGCAAATGTGCAGCCTCACTCCGGTGCACAGGCTAATATGGCAGTGCAGTTCGCTATATTGAAACCGGGAGACACCTTAATGGGAATGAACCTCGATCATGGTGGACATTTAACCCATGGAAGCCCGGTAAATATGAGTGGCAAGTATTTTCATGTAGTTCCTTATGGGGTTAATGAAAAAGGCTTTATTGATTATGATAAACTAAGGGAAATTGCACTGGAAGCAAAACCAAAAATGATTATTGCAGGAGCTTCTGCATATGCACGTGCAATTGATTTTAAAAAGTTCAGAGAAGTTGCAGATGAAGTAGGAGCAGTTTTAATGGTAGATATGGCTCATATTGCGGGAC
The DNA here is from genome assembly GCA_964595855.1 of uncultured Lachnospiraceae bacterium. Taxonomy (GTDB): domain Bacteria; phylum Bacillota; class Clostridia; order Lachnospirales; family Lachnospiraceae; genus RGIG8767. Next base: position 5,759 of record CAZQTM010000055.1, read on the forward strand.
TCGTTGCAGCTGGTCTGCATGAAAGTCCAATTCCATATGCTGATGTTGTAACAACAACTACGCATAAGACATTAAGAGGTCCAAGAGGCGGTATGATACTCTGCAACAAGGAAGCAGCTGAAAAATATAACTTTAATAAGGCTATTTTCCCGGGTATTCAGGGTGGCCCACTGATGCATGTTATAGCAGCTAAGGCAGTTTGTTTCAAAGAAGCATTGAACGATGAATTTAGGGATTATCAAAAACAGATTATTGATAATGCACAGGCATTATGTAACGGATTATTAACACGTGGCATTAATATTGTATCTGGGGGAACAGATAATCATTTAATGTTGGTTGACTTAACGAGTTATGGCTTGACAGGTAAAGCTGTAGAAAAAATGTTAGATCAGGCTCACATTACATGTAATAAAAATACAATACCAAATGATCCACAATCACCATTTGTCACAAGTGGTGTTAGGCTCGGTACTCCGGCTGTAACTTCAAGAGGAATGAAGACAGAGGATATGGAACAGATTGCAGAAGCAATTGCAATTGTTATTAGGGGTGGCGAAGAAAAAATACCAGAAGCCCGTGCGATTGTTCAGAAACTGACGGATAAATATCCACTCATATAAGTTAATAAATAATTTTGGCGGTTTCGAAATCTTTTTCGAAACCGTATTTTATACACGGACAATGAGCTAAGTGTCAAGTTTATTTGAACGTTTAGCGAATGTCGCGACAATCGAGTA
>CAZQTM010000055.1:6598-11507 GCA_964595855.1 uncultured Lachnospiraceae bacterium
TACTCACTAAACTTATTACTTTTTTGCATTCTGTCAGAGTATCCATTTGATCTTGCTTTTTCAGGAGAACTTAACTGGAAGTCACAAAATGTTTTTTTTACATTGTTTTTTGGATTATTAACAATAGCAGGTGTCTCTTATTTTGAAAAGAAAGCTTGGAAATATAAGAAAATTGCATTTTTATTAGTTGGAGCGTTAGGCGCATGTGTCGCTCAATTATGCCATACAGATTATGGCGCGCTTGGAGTTATCCTGATATTTATATTATATATTGCAAGAAATAATAGAGGAAAACAGTGTATTGCGGGTGGAATTTGCTTTATTTATGAAATTACATCTATTTTGTCTTTTGTTCTTATTTATTTTTATAATGGTATCAGAAAAAAGGGGATTAATAAATATTTCTTCTACCTGTTTTACCCACTGCATCTGCTCTTTTTGTATGGGATTCATCTGCTAATTTCTTAGAATTAAATATATTATTGTATTTTTATACAAAAAAGGTTGCCTTGATTTGGGAGTTATGCTACAATATCTTTCGACAGCATACAAATGTACGTAGCACAAAAACAACTATTAATAATTGTTCTCTGAGGGAAAACAAAGTATGTCAGAATCAACAGGATATTTTGTAGTAAAGCAGAAGGCTGTACCGGATGTATTACTAAAAGTTGTAGAAGCAAAACAACTATTAGAAACTGAAAAAGCAATGACAATTCAGGAGGCAGCAGACAGAGTAGGAATTAGCCGAAGCTCATTCTACAAATATAAGGATGATATTTTTAGGTTTCATGATAATTCACAAGGTACAACTATTACATTTACTTTTAATATGGATGATGAGCCGGGATTATTATCTGATGTTTTAAAAATTATTGCTGAATTTGGAGCAAACATATTAACTATACATCAGAGCATACCGATTAATGGAGTGGCTTCATTAACTTTGAGTATTCAAGTACTTAAGACAACAAGAGATGTATCCAAAATGTTTGAATGTATGGAACAACAAAAAGGCGTGCATCATGTAAAAATACTAGCTAAAGATTAGGGAGGAATAGAAATGATACAGGTAGCAGTTTTAGGATATGGTACGGTTGGAAGTGGAGTCGTTCAGGTAATAGATGAAAATAAAAAAATTATCGGGAAAAGAACAGGTGAAGAAATAAATGTAAAATATATTTTAGACTTACGAGATTTCCCCGGTGATGTGAATGAAAAGAAAGTGATTCATGATATAAATATTATTTTAGATGACCCAGACATTAGTATTGTTTGTGAAACAATGGGGGGAGTAAGACCGGCTTATCAGTTTACCAAGGATATTTTGCTGAAAGGAAAAAGTGTTTGCACTTCTAACAAGGAATTAGTGGCAAATCATGCACCTGAACTTTTAAGTATAGCAAAAGAGAATAAGTGTAATTATATGTTTGAAGCAAGTGTAGGGGGAGGAATTCCAATAATACGTCCAATGAATACTTCTCTGGCATCTGAAAATATAGAACGAATAATGGGAATATTAAATGGAACAACAAACTATATACTTTCCAAAATGTCAAAAGAAGGAGTTCCGTTCGAGGATGTCTTAAAAGAGGCACAGGATATGGGATATGCAGAACGAAACCCGGAAGCTGACATAGAAGGTTATGATGCCTGCAGAAAAATTGCAATTTTAACATCATTAATGACAGGAAAAAATGTAAGGTTTGAAGATATCCATACAGAAGGCATTTCAAACATATCAACAGTAGATTTTGAGTACGCAAAAGCTATGAAAAAAGCAATTAAATTACTAGCTATTAGTGAGAATACCATAGAGGGTACAAAAGCAATTGTTGCCCCCTTTCTAATAGGGGAAGAACATCCACTTAATGGTGTAAATGGAGTATTTAATGGGATATATGTAACAGGTAATATGCTTGGCGATGTTATGTTTTATGGACAGGGAGCCGGCAAACTTGCTACAGCAAGTGCAGTTATATCAGATGTGATTGAGTGTGCCAGAAACCAAGGAAAAACCCTTTCATGTATTTGGGATGCAGATAATGTAGAGTTAAATGATTACAAGGAATGTAAAAGAAAGTTTTTTGTAAGAGTTTCAATTAGCGACAGGGGATGCATTTTAAATTCTTTTGGTCAGGTCAGGGAAATTCGCATTATGGATGAAGAGTTTGCCTTTATTTCGGATATGATGACTGAAAAAGAGTTTCATTCCAGATTATCAGGAGTAACTAATGTAATTTCTGTAATACGAGTAGCGGATTAAGTATCAACAGATGATAATATTATTACTATAGAATATCTTTAGTGGAAATGGAGACAAAATGAAATACATTGTGGTATTAGGTGATGGTATGGCAGACGAACCAATTCATGAATTGGGGGATAAAACAGCAATTGAATATGCAAACACGCCATGCCTTGACAGACTAAGTAAACTTTCCGAGGTTGGAATGGTACATACAATTCCAGATGGTATGAAACCTGGATCTGATACAGCTAATTTATCAGTTCTGGGATATGACCCTCAAAGATATTATTCGGGACGATCACCATTAGAAGCATTAAGCATTGGGGTGCCAATGAAAGGTACCGATATTGCGTTAAGATGTAATATTGTCACAATATCAGAAGAAGATATACCTTTTGAGGAAAAGACAATAATAGATCATAGTTCAGATGAAATTAGCACCGAGGAATGTGCCGTATTATTGAATGCAGTAAAGGAACAGTTAGAGAATGAGAATTATCATTTTTATGTAGGAACCAGCTACCGCCATTGCCTGATTTGGAATAATGGCAAAGTTGTTGAACTGACCCCTCCTCATGATGTCCTCACCCAGGTGATTGGAAAATATCTTCCTGGGGACTTTGTTTTGCGTGAAATGATGAAGAAAAGCTATGACATATTAAAGAATCATCCAGTTAACTTAGAGCGTAAGAAAAAAGGTCTTAATCCGGCTAATTGCTGCTGGTTCTGGGGTGCAGGGACAAAACCTAGTCTCACTTCATTTGAAGAAAAAACTGGTAAAAGAGGAATGATGGTATCGGCAGTTGATTTATTAAAGGGAATTGCTGTTGGAGCATCGATGGGAGTTGCATTCGTAGAAGGGGCAAACGGCGGTCTAAATACTAATTATGAAGGAAAAACAGATGCAGCCATAAAAGCGCTACTAAAAGACGGCTATGATTTTGCTTATATACATGTTGAAGCACCCGATGAAATGGGTCATCAGGGAAGTTATGAAAAGAAAGTGAAATCAATAGAATATCTTGATCAAAGAGTGATAGAGAGATTAACTTCAAATCTTGACAAGGAAAATGTTGAATATCGTTTACTGGTTCTGCCGGATCATCCAACGCCAGTAAGGTTAAGAACCCATACAGGAGATAATGTCCCATATTTATTATATGATTCTTCTATGAAACAAAATCACACTTGGAACTATAACGAGAAGGAAGCAGAGAAGAGTGGAATTATAATTAAACAAGGACACACATTGATTGACAGACTATTTAGCAGATAAAAATTAGGGAGAGAAGAGTGAAAATAATATTTTCACTCTGCAAGTTTGAGCTGCGCACAAACTTGAACCATTAGCTGCTCCTAAAATACAGTCGCAGCATGAGGTTAATTATGAAAAAAGTTGTTAAATTTGGTGGAAGCTCTTTAGCAAGTGCTCAGCAGTTTGTAAAAGTTGGTGACATTATTCATGCAGATGCTTCTAGAAAATATGTTGTGCCAAGTGCACCAGGGAAACGTTTTAAGAATGATACTAAAGTTACTGATATGCTCTATACATGTTATTCAATTGCAGAAAATGGTAAAAATTTTAAAGAGCAACTAGAACAGATTAAAGATCGATATGATGAAATTATAGCAGGACTTTCGCTTGATATATCTTTAGCAGATGAGTTTGAAAAGATAGAGCAGGACTTTAAAAACTTGGCTGGAGAAAATTATGCTGCAAGTCGTGGTGAATTCTTGAATGGAAAAATAATGGCAGCATACCTAGCATATGAGTTTATTGATGCCGCAGAAGTAATCTTCTTTGATGAGAATGGAAATTTTGATGCAGATAAAACGAATACAGTTTTATCAGAGCGCTTGAATAAATATGATAGTGCGGTTATACCTGGTTTTTACGGAAGTATGCCGGATGGGAAAGTTAAGACTTTTTCAAGAGGAGGTTCGGACATTACTGGAAGTATCGTAGCTAGGGCTGCACATGCTGATGTATATGAGAATTGGACTGATGTATCAGGATTTTTAATTGCTGACCCAAGAATTATAGATAACCCCATAGGTATTGAAACTATCACATATAAGGAATTAAGAGAGTTATCTTATATGGGAGCAACAGTATTACATGAAGATGCCATTTTCCCGGTTAGAATTGAAGGAATACCAATAAATATTAAGAATACAAATGCTCCTGATGATAATGGAACGTGGATTGTAGAGAGTACCTGTCAAAAGTCAAAGTATATCATAACAGGTATTGCTGGTAAAAAGGGCTTTTGTTCTATTAATATTGAAAAAGACATGATGAATTCTGAGATAGGATTCGGACGTAAGGTCCTAAATGTTTTTGAAGATAATGGAATATCCTTTGAACATGTTCCATCAGGAATTGACACTCTTACTGTATTTGTTCACCAGGATGAATTTATGGATAAAGAACAGCAGGTCGTATCGGGAATTCACCGTTTGGCAAAACCGGATACAATTGATATTGAAGCAGATCTTGCTTTGATTGCGGTTGTTGGACGTGGAATGAAATCTACGAGAGGAACAGCCGGAAGAATTTTTTCTGCATTAGCGCATGCCAATGTTAATGTTAAGATGATTGATCAGGGCTCTAGTGAGTTAAACATTATTATTGGTGTATGTAATAGTGATTTTGAG
>CAZQTM010000056.1:0-8368 GCA_964595855.1 uncultured Lachnospiraceae bacterium
CCAACTAAAATTGCTTATGGAATGTTAGAAGAGAATAAGAGTGAGGATAGTATCTTTCAATATATGAAAGAAACATATTACACTAGCGAAGAAAAGTCGAAGCTTGCAATTGATATTGCAAAAAGGGAAATGGCGATTTTGTCTAACGTGAATTATGATAATGGATATAGTCTCTATATAGGCATCCCCTTTTGTCCAACGACCTGCTTGTATTGTTCATTTACATCTTTTCCTATCTGCATTTATAAAGATAAAGTGACAGATTATTTATCTGCTTTGGAAAAAGAAATTATATTTGTAAAAACTCATTTTAGAGACAGAATTGCTGACAGTGTTTATATAGGTGGTGGAACTCCTACAACATTGGAACCAGCAGAAATGGAAAGACTACTATCATTTTTAACAAATAATATCAATTTTTCACGTGTAAAAGAGTTTACTGTTGAAGCAGGAAGAGCGGATAGTATCACAAGAGAAAAGTTGAGAGTTTTAAAAAAATATGGTGTTACAAGAATTTCTGTAAATCCTCAGACAATGAAAGAGGAAACGTTACAGTTAATCGGTAGGAAACATACTGTTTCTCAGGTAAAGGAAGCATTTTTGCTTGCCCGTGAACTCGGTTTTGATAATATTAATATGGATTTAATTCTGGGGCTTCCAAATGAGACAATTGATGATGTAAAACATACTCTTGAGGAGGTTAAGTTACTGAATCCAGATAGTATAACGGTTCATTCTCTGGCCATTAAACGTGCTTCAAGATTAAATCAGTGGATTGAACAAAATGGTATTACGTGCCTTAGAAATACAGATGAAACAGTAAACCTTGCAGCTCAGTATGCTGATGCTATGAATATGCTTCCATACTATTTATACAGACAAAAAAATATGTCCGGAAATTTTGAAAATGTAGGATATGCAAAGGAAGGAAAATCTGGTTTATATAATATTTTGATTATGGAAGAGAAACAGACTATTATCGCACTTGGGGCCGGTACAATCACTAAACGTGTTTTTCCTGATGGCAGAATGGAACGCTGCGATAATGTAAAGGATGTACAGCTTTACATTGATAAAATAGATGAAATGATTGAAAGAAAAGAAAAACTCTTTATGTAAAAAGTATAAGCATAAAAAATAGAAGCATTATAATTTTAAAAGAAAGGGTTGAGAAAACCATAAAATAAGTGTAAAATTTTTTAAGTTAAGAAAAAGATAAAGGGAGATTATACAATGGCATTAAGCAAAAAACCGGTTACCGGTATGAAAGATATTTTACCAGCTGAAATGCAGATAAGAGATTATGTGACTCGTGTCATAAAAGACACATATGCTCAGTTTGGATTTACATCCATTGAAACTCCATGTGTTGAGAATATTGCTAATTTAAGTAATAAGCAGGGTGGAGAAAATGAAAAATTAATTTTTAAAATATTGAAACGTGGTGAAAAACTTAACATAGAAGAGGCAGCGACGGAGAATGATTTAGTGGATGGAGGACTTCGCTATGATTTAACAGTTCCTCTTGTACGCTTTTACTCAAATAATGCGGCTAACCTGCCAAGTCCCTTTAAAGCTCTTCAAATTGGACCTGTTTGGCGTGCAGACAGACCACAGAGAGGAAGATATCGTCAATTCTATCAATGTGATATTGATATTTTAGGTGATTCGTCCAATTTAGCTGAGATTGAATTAATTACAGCAACCACTACAACATTAGGAAGACTAGGTTTTAAGGGCTTTGAGATACGTATAAACGAAAGAAGAATTTTAAAAGCTATGGCAGCATATAGTGGCTTTCGTGAAGATCAATTCGATTCTGTTTTTATTATATTAGACAAAATGGATAAAATTGGCCTGGAGGGTGTTGCCGAGGATTTAAAGGCTCATGGTTTTGATCAGTCACAAATAAGTAAATATATTGATCTTTTCAAAGGAATAGAAGAACATAAAAATAATGGATTACAGTTTCTTATAGACACACTTAATGAATATCTTGATAAAGAAGTTAAACAAAATCTTAATGAGATCATTGATAGTGTAAATGCTACAAAATGTGCAGATTTTACGATGGTATTTGACCCTACTCTGGTAAGGGGAATGTCATATTATACAGGTACCATTTTTGAAATTGCAATTCCTGAATTTGGTGGTAGCTGTGGCGGTGGCGGTCGTTATGATAAGATGGTCGGACAATTTACTGGAAACGATACTCCGGCTTGTGGGTTTTCAATTGGATTCGAACGTATTGTATTACTCTTATTAGAGCAGAATTTCAAAATACCATATGAATGTAAAAAGACAGCATATTTAATTGAAAAGGGAGTTGGTACTGAACAACTTTGTAATATCATGAGACAGGCTCAGGATGCAAGAATAAACGGCGAATTCATTTTAGTAACCAGTATGAATAAAAATAAAAAATTCCAAAAAGAGCAACTTAGTGCAGAAGGATACATGGAATTTATTGAATTTTATAAAAATCCTTTACAATAGATCAGGGAGGCAAAAAATGGCTGAATCAATGCAGGGTTTGAAGAGAACCCATAGGTGTACGGAAGTAAATGACAGTAACATCGGACAAACTGTAACGGTTATGGGATGGGTACAAAAACAAAGAAATAAGGGCGGAATCATTTTTGTCGATTTAAGAGACCGTTCAGGTATATTACAAATTATATTTGAAGAAAGTGATGTAAAAGAAGAAGGGTTTGAAAAAGCAAGCAGACTTCGAAGCGAATTTGTTATTGCTGTATGTGGAACCGTAGAAGCAAGATCAGGCGCTGTAAATGATAACCTAAAAACAGGTAATATTGAAGTGAGAGCAAAATCCATCAAAATTTTATCTGAGTCGGAAACACCACCATTTCCTATAGAAGAAAATTCTAAAACAAAGGAAGAATTAAGACTGAAATATCGTTATCTTGACTTAAGGAGACCTGATATCCAGAGAAATATTATGATGAGAAGTAAGATTGCAAATGAAATCAGAAACTTCATGGTGAAAGAAGGCTTCATTGAAATCGAAACTCCAATGCTTGGAAAATCTACGCCAGAGGGTGCAAGGGAATATGTAGTACCTAGCCGTGTACATCCAGGAAATTTTTATACATTACCCCAGTCACCACAGTTATTTAAACAACTACTTATGTGTTCTGGTTATGATCGATATATACAGATTGTTAAATGCTTCAGAGATGAAGATTTACGTGCTGACAGGCAACCCGAATTTACTCAGGTAGATATGGAGTTATCCTTTGTTGATGTCGAAGATGTTATCGAGGTTAATGAAAAATTACTAAAGCATATCTGCAAAGAATCGATAGGTCTTAATATTCAGACGCCAATACCGAGAATGACATGGATTGATGCAATGAATCGATATGGTTCAGATAAACCGGATACTAGATTTGGAATGGAATTAAAGGATGTATCAAATATAGTCAAGGATTGTGGATTTGGAGTATTTACGGGTGCACTTGAAAATGGAGGTTCTGTTCGTGGAATCAATGCAAAAGGCGAATCAGAAATGCCAAGAAAAAAGATAGATGCTCTTGTAGATATGGCAAAAGGAAATGGCGCAAAGGGTCTTGCTTATCTAAGTATTTTAAAGGATGGTACCTACAAATCATCTTTCACCAAATTTATTAATGAAGAAGAAATAAAGAATCTTGTAAGTGCATTGGATGGGGAACCGGGAGATTTACTCTTTTTTGCTGCAGATAAGGATAAAATCGTATGGAATGTCTTAGGTGCTTTACGTCTTGAACTTGGAAAACAGATGGGAATCATTGATGAAAACAAGTTTAATTTCTTGTGGGTAACAGAGTTTCCATTGCTTGAATATAGTGAAGAAGAAGGACGTTTTGTAGCAATGCATCATCCATTTACAATGCCTATGGAAGAAGATTGGCAGTATATTGATACTGATCCTGGCCGCGTTCGTGCAAAGGCATATGATATTGTTCTGAATGGTGTGGAGCTTGGAGGCGGCAGTGTCAGAATTCATCAGGCTGATATTCAATCAAAAATGTTTGATGTATTAGGATTAAGTAAAGAAATTGCCCAGGAGAGGTTCGGATTTCTTCTGGATGCATTTAAGTATGGAGTTCCCCCTCACGCTGGACTGGCCTACGGATTAGATAGATTAGTAATGCTTCTTGTTAAGGCAGAAAGTATTCGAGAGGTTATTGCATTCCCTAAGGTAAAAGATGCATCCTGTCTATTAACACAAGCACCTAATACAATACCGGAAAAACAGTTAGAAGAATTATGTATTAAAATAGATTTAGAACAGTAATTAATGGAAACCAAATTCTATGAAACAATCATACAATATGATATGATAGTTACATGGGATTTGGTTTTTTATTTCAATTAAAAAGGGGTTCCTAATGAGAAAAATATCAGGAAAATGCATACATGGTGGCTATGCAGTAGGGAAAATTCTCGTCTATAATAAAAAAGAATGGAATATTGACAGAAAGCAAAATAAAAAAGTAGCAGAGGAAAAGAAGAGGTTTGCATCCGCTTGCAAAGAGGCTGGAAAGCAGTTACATAATTTATATCTGAGCGGAAAAGAAAAACTTGGACAAGAGAATGCTTATATCTTTGAAATGCAGAGGTATATTATTCTTGATGAAATTTTCATAAATGACGTAAATTCTATTATTGAGAGTGAAAAATGCAATGCAGAATACGCAGTGGCAACGGCATCAAAAAAGTATACAGAAGAACTGGCAGGACAGACAGATGCTGTGATTAAAGAACGTGCAAATGATATTGTCGATGTCACGGACAGAATTTTAACGTGCATGAGCGGGAAAAGAAATGATATCTTAAAACCGGATGAACCAGTTATTATCTTAGCAGAAAATCTGACACCAAGTGAGACAATATCATTAAGGAAGGGAAATGTACTTGGTGTTGTACTTGTTCATGGAAGTGAATATTCACATGTAGCAATTCTTGCAAAATCTATGGATATTCCATGTCTGATACAGACAAAAATTAAAAATATAGATGAGTACAAAGGAAAATTAGGTGCTGTAGAGGGATTGAAAGGACAATTCATTATTAGTCCAACAGAGATTGAGTGTAAGAAAATCAATGAAGAATTTATTGAATACAGCAAAAAGAAAAAAAAGCTTAATAATTTAATTGGAAAAGAGAATATCACTAGGAAGGGTAGGAAAATTGAAATCTTAGCCAATATTGAAAGACCGGAAGATGTTAATGAAGCAATCGAAAATGATGCAGGTGGCATTGGGCTTTTTAGAAGTGAATTTTTGTTCTTATCGAACAAGAAGCTTCCCACTGAGGAAGAGCAAATTGCAGCATATCAATTTGTTATTAATAAAATGAGAGATAAAAAAGTTATTATTAGAACTATAGATATTGGTGCTGATAAGCAAGCAGAAAGTATTAAGATACCGGAGGAAGAAAATCCGGCATTGGGTATGCGTGCAATCAGATTATGTTTAAAAGAAACAGAAATATTTAAAACTCAATTAAGAGCTATCTTAAGAGCAAGTCATCATCACACAGTGGGCATTTTAATTCCTATGGTTACATCTTTGGAAGAGGTATTTGTTGTTAAGAAGCTGCTGGAACAAATAAGAGAAGAATTAAAGCAGAAGGGAATTGCATTTGGAGATGTAAAGTTAGGTGTGATGATTGAAACACCTGCAGCAGTAATGACGAGTGATCTTCTTTCTAATGAGGTAGATTTCTTTAGTATAGGAACAAATGATCTCACTCAATATACACTTGCTGTGGATCGAAACAATGCGGCAGTAAAACAGTATTATGATCCACATCATGAAGCGGTATTTAGAATGATTGAAATGACATGTAATAATGCTCATAAAAACGGATTAAAGGTATGTGTATGTGGAGAATTGGCGGCGGATCTTTCCATAACAAAAAGACTGCTGGATTTACAAATTGATGAGCTTTCGGTACCAAGTAAAAACATTCTTCTTGTTAGGGAAAATGTACGTGAAATGGATTAAAACTGAATAGTAAAAGAGTCTATTCAGTTTTACAAGAATAGGAAATTAGTGTATGATGATACTGTTTATTTGAAGGAGTGTATATGGATTGCAAAGAGGTTCAAAAATTGATATCGGCTTATCTGAATGGTGAACTTGAGGGAAAGACGGAAGAAAATTTTTTAAAGCATATTGAGAATTGTAAGATATGTAAAGAAGAATTATGTATACAGTATTTAGTTATAGAAGGTACTGCACGTTTAGAGACTGGTAATAGTTTTGATTTAAATACAGAATTGAACAATAAAATCATAAGCTCAAAAAAGATGTTGAAGCGCAAAAAAATTGGTACATGGATTATATATATATTAGAATTTACGACAATAATAGCAGTAATGTTTATTTTATTTTTAGTATTCTACCGATAATAGAAGATGGAGAAAAATCGTATTCATGAGTGAGAGAATAGTTTTGATAGACGGTCATAGTATATTGAACCGTGCTTTTTATGGGGTTCCGGATTTAACAAATATAAAGGGTTTTCATACGAATGCTATCTATGGTTTTTTAAATATACTTTTCAAGATTCTGGAAGAGGAAAAACCAGATTATCTTTGTGTCGCATTTGATCGAAAAGAAAAAACATTTCGTCATGAGATTTTTAAACAGTATAAAGGTACAAGAAAACCTATGCCTTTGGAACTACATGAACAAGTACCTGTACTAAAAGAGCTTTTAGATGCCATGCAGATAAAAACAGTTGAATGTCCGGGATATGAAGCAGATGATCTCTTGGGATCTTTAGCTAATAATGCGCAAGAAATGGGAATAGAAGTAACATTAGTATCCGGAGACAGAGATCTCCTTCAAATTGCATCCGATCATATTAAAATAAGAATTCCAAAGACAAAAGGTGGAAAAACAGTAACAGAAGATTATTATTCAAATGATGTTGTTGAAAAGTATCAAGTAAACCCAAAGGAATTTATTGATTTGAAAGCATTGATGGGAGATACTGCAGATAATATTCCGGGAGTCCCTAAAGTAGGGGAGAAGACTGCTACTCAATTAATGATTCAATTTGGATCACTCGAAAATATTTATGATCATCTGGAAGAAATAAATAAGAAATCAATCTACGATGCACTAAAAGAAAACAAAGATCTGGCATATTTAAGCAGAGTACTTGCAACAATAAAGACTGATTGTGAACTTTGCGTTCATTTCGAGGAAACGCGAATTCAGGATTTTTACACAGAAAAAGCATATGAATTATTTCAAGATTTAGAATTTAAGAATTACTTACAACGTTTTGCTAAGCAATCAATAAAAAACGATGATGTTACAAAGTCATTTAACATAGTAGAAGAACTTAGCCAATGTGAAGACATTTTCTCGAAAGCAGAAAAAGAGGAAAAGGTTGCATTTTATATTATATCTGAGGAAAACACATTGTTATCTTTATCACTTGCACTAGGTGAAAATAATGTTTACGTAATAAAAGTACAGGGATTCTTAACCAGTGAATATCTTTGTGGTAAATTGCAAAATTTAAAAGAAAAGACCATGCTTATTACCTTTGATTGTAAGAGAGCTTATCGTTTCTTGAATAAGCCCCCCAAAAAGAACATATTTGATGTATTAATTGCATCATATTTGATTAATCCACTAAAAAATGATTATTGCATTGAAGATGTAGCAAAAGAATATCTGAATCTGATGATTCCGGATAAAAAACTTATTTTTTCAAAAATAAGTATTAAGGATGCAATTATTGATAAGGAAAATGAGTTCTCACAATTAATGGGACTTTATGCATATACCCTTTTTATGTCCTATAATATTCTTGTTAATAAGTTAAATGACCAAGGGATGTTTTCTTTATTTCAAGAAATTGAAATGCCTTTGTCAAAAGTCCTTTTTAATATGGAGCAGGAAGGAATTTTGATTGATAAGGAGGAACTTGTTAATTATGGGAAATCTCTTGAAGGTAGAATCAGTGAATTGGAACAATTAATATATAAAAGTGCAGGAATTAACTTTAATATTAATTCTCCGAAACAGTTAGGGGAGATATTATTTGATAAAATGGGTTTACCCGGTGGTAAGAAAACAAAGACAGGGTTTTCAACAGCAGCAGATGTATTAGAAAAATTATCTGAGGACTATCCAATCGTTGCAGATATACTTGAATATCGTGGTTTGGCAAAATTAAAATCCACTTATGCAGAAGGACTTGCTTCTTGTATAAAGGAGGATGGGAGAATTCATACAACATTTAATCAGACCATCACAGCTACCGGTAGAATAAGTTCTACAGATCCTAATTTGCAGAATATACCAATGAGAATGGAACTTGGCAGAAAAATTCGTAA
>CAZQTM010000056.1:8468-11452 GCA_964595855.1 uncultured Lachnospiraceae bacterium
GGATTAAACTGGTATGAAGCAAAATAGAAAAAGGAATATTGCTTATGCTTGTTATAGGAATTACAGGTGGAATTGGAGCTGGGAAATCCAAAGTATTAAATTATATACAACAAAAATACTACTGTAGAATTATTTTAGCAGATGAAGTTGGTAATGAGGTAAAAAAACCAGGAGAAGAATGTTATAAAAAGCTTGTTACACTCCTAGGGAATGATATATTAAATGAAGATAATACAATTAACAAAATAAAAATGGCAGATATTATCTTTGCTGATGAAGTTTTATTAAAAAGTGTAAATAATATCATACATCCCGCTGTTACAACTTATATTCTGAATCAGATTGAAAAAGAAAAGAAAGAAGACAAAATTGATTTCTTTTTCATTGAGGCAGCTCTTTTAATTGAATGTGGCTACGCACTATATGTAGATGAGTTATGGTATATACATGCAAATAGCGATATAAGAAAGAAACGTTTAAGGGAAAGCAGAAACTATTCAGAAGAAAAAATCGAGAGGATAATGAGTGGTCAGCTATCAGATGAAATGTTTAAAAGTCATTGTAACATAACAATTGACAACAGCAGTGATTTTGAAAATACAAAATTGCAGATTGATAAAGAATTGGGGGAAGAGTTGTGGAAAATGCAAAAAAATACCCAGGACAATTAGTATTCGGACTCGATATTGGTACGAGAAGTATCGTAGGAACAGTTTTATATAAAAGAGATGACAAATTTGTTATTGTTGCACAGACAAGTAAGGAACATGATACTCGGGCCATGCTCGATGGACAGATACATGATATCGGAAGAGTTGCAGAAACAATCAAATGTGTAAAATGCCATTTAGAGGAAAGACTGTCCCGAAAATTGGAGAATGTCTGTATAGCAGCTGCAGGAAGAGTTTTAAAAACAGTACAGATTCATTCTGATTATGATCTGGGCGAAGAAAAAATCATTACAGAAGAAGACATTTATATGTTGCATTCGATTGCAACTGAAGACGCATACAAGGAATTCCTAAAATGGAATGACAGTGCTGTTAAATTTTACTGTGTAGGTAGCAGTGTTGTTCGTTATTATTTGAATGATTTTGCAATTTCAAATCTAAGAAATCATAAATCAAAAAGTATTGGGGTGGATTTGATTGCAACTTTTTTACCTGATGATGTTGTAGATGGGTTATATAAAGCAGTTGGACTGGCTGGCTTAGAGGTGACAAATCTTACACTTGAACCAATTGCTGCCATTCAATTGGCAATACCTGAAAGATTCAGATTATTAAATATTGCATTAGTTGATGTTGGCGCAGGAACTTCTGATATTTCCATTACAAAGGATGGAACCATTATTGCATTCGGAATGATACCTACAGCTGGCGATAGTTTAACTGAAATTATTGCAAATCATTGCATGGTTGACTTTAATACCGCTGAGATGATTAAACGCAAAGGGTCCGCCAGTGAGTCTGTCGAATATGAAGACATTATGGGTATCAAACAGTCGATTTCCAAGTCACAATTACAGACGTTACTGAAAAATCAGATAGCTACAATGGCAAATCTGGCTGCTCAAAAAATTAAAGAATTAAACGGTGGAAAATCTGTTGGTGCTGTATTTGTAGTTGGTGGCGGAGGAATGATACCGGGTTATACAAAACAGCTTTCAGAAGAATTAGGATTACCAAATGAACGTGTACAGCTTCGTGGAAAAGAGGTAATGCAGAATATTATCTTTGAGGATAATGAGCTGAATATCAATTCATTATTAGTTACGCCGATTGGCATCTGTCTCAATTTTTATGAACAGGACAATAATTTTATCTTTGTTAATTTTAATGATCATCGTGTTAAGCTATATAACAATAAAAAATTAACAGTTATGGATGCTGCCATGCAGACAGATTTTCCAAGTAACGGTTTCTTCCCCAAAAGTGGCAAGGAGCTCAATTTTACTATTAACGGTAAAACAAGAATGGTACGAGGAGAACTGGGGGAGCCTGCTACTATAAAAGTTAACAATGAATTGTCAAATTTACATACTCCAATAAAGGAGAATGATATTATTTATGTTAGGGAATCAAGTGCAGGTACAGAGGCTAAAATCACGGTTGGAAAACTGCCCGAATACAAATCCGTTATCAAAGTCATAATCAATCACAAAAATGTAGAACTCCCTAAATTTGTATCTGTAAATGATACACTACAATCAGAATATTATGAAATAAAAGAAAGTGATATCATAGAAATATTAGATTATTACACAGTTGAACAAATAAAGCAGTTCATGGATTTAGGGATGAATTATGATTCATTTTGTTATGTAAATAATAAAAAAGCAGATGATAAAACACAGGTCTATGAGAATTTTGAATTGGAATTGATAGAGGATCAATTTACAGATGAAGAAGATTCCGATACACAATGGAAGGATGAGGAAAAAGAGGCTGAAAAAAAAGACTTTATCGATAAGACAAATTATGATACTATCTTAAAAGGCAATCAGCCTGATGTTGTGAAATTTGAGAATATGGAAAATCAATCTATTCAAGTTACTGTAAATGGTAATCTTTTAAATATGTCTGGAAAAGACAGATTTGTATATGTTGATATATTTAATTACATTAATTTTGATTTATCAAAGCCTCAGGGTATTATTGTAACAAAAATAAATGGAAGAGATGCAGGTTACATGGAAGAATTACATAATGGAGATGTACTTGAAGTCTACTGGAGGAACCCATAATGAGACTTTGTGCTATCGCAAGTGGTAGCAGTGGTAATTGCATATATGCAGGAACACAGGGTACACATATTCTAATTGATACTGGTATTAGTGGAAAAAAGACAGAAGAGGGATTAAAGAAACTAGGAATATGTGGATGTGATTTAGACGGAATTATGATTACTCATGAACATGCAGATCATATTGGTGGACTTGGAGTAATAAGCAGAAAGTATTCTATTCCAATTTATGCGACTGC
>CAZQTM010000057.1:0-8336 GCA_964595855.1 uncultured Lachnospiraceae bacterium
TAGGTTTTTCGCACTCTTTACAGAGCTAAAAAACTTTAGAATTTTCAAGGTTGTTTTACTATTTATTTGTCAATGTTCATTCGCTTGGATGTTTTAACGGAGAAGGAGGGATTTGAACCCTCGCGCCGCTATTAACGACCTGCACCCTTTCCAGGGGTGTCCCTTCAGCCACTTGGGTACTTCTCCAAGATGAATATATAATGAACGCGTATTCATTCTATAGCTGATTATCCAAACTTATTTAATTAACGCAACATTGTTGCGAGCGGAGAGGATGGGATTCGAACCCATGCGCCCTTTCGGACAAACGGTTTTCAAGACCGCCTCGTTATGACCACTTCGATACCTCTCCATCAGTGTTTTGCGTCGTTTCATCTCTGTCAGACGCAAGTGTTATTCTAGCAAAAATAGAATAACGTGTCAATAATTATTTTGCAATTTCTTTAGCAAATTTTTTTGCTATTTCTAAATCTTCTGATGTCGTAATTTTTAAATTTCGGTATAAACCCTCTACAAGCTTGATTTTATGGGAAGTAAAGGTTTCTACAACCATTGCATCATCTGTAATTTGTATACCGGCATCTTCCAGTTCTCCCTCTTTTTTCCTTAATTTTTCGTATGCATCTCTAATTAATGAGTAGGAAAAAACCTGTGGCGTCTGAATACTCCAAACACAATTTCTGTTCGGTGTATTGATAACATATCCTGACTTATCTGCGATTTTTATTGTATCCTTAACAGGCACAGCTGCCACGCATGCTTTTGCATCTATCACATTGTCAAATAAACGTTGTAACAAATCTCCTGTAATAAATGGTCTTGCTCCATCATGAATAAATATATAGTCACACATTTCTGATTCAAAAAGACCATTCATAACAGAATGGTATCTTTCCTTCCCACCAGTTACAATATGATCAACTTTTTTAAAGCAGTACTTTTCCACAATCTCTTTCTTACAGAAATCCACTTCTTCTTTTGAGGTAACTAACGTGATAGAATCTATAAAACTATCTTCAAACGCTTTAAGTGAATAATAGAGCACTGGTTTTGATTCCAGTTCAAGGTATTGCTTCTTTATAGAAGTATTCATCCTCTTTCCACTACCGGCAGCTAATACAATAGCCACTGTTTTCATATCAATACCTCCTTGATTACTGTGCTCTTTCCCCTAGCTTCAAATTTGGGACTGCATTTAAATCCAGTCCATGTCGTACACCTTTCATATACTCAAAATATGCAGCAGCTCCAATCATAGCTGCATTATCTGTACATAAGATAGGTGATGGATGATAGAAGGTGATTTCCTTTTTCCTGCACTCCTCTTCTAATGCTGCCCTTAAATGTGTATTGGAAGCGACACCACCCGCAATTGCAAACTTCTTAATTCCATACCTATCAAGAGCTTCCATTGAATGAGAAACAAGAACATCAACAACTGCCTGTTGAAAAGAAGCAGCAACATCTGCCTGATTAAAGCTTTCTCCCTTCATTTCACATGAATTAAGATAATTTAATACAGCTGATTTTAGACCACTAAAGCTAAAATCATATTCATTACCCTCAACCTTTGCTCTTGGAAAAGAGATTGCTTTTGCGTTTCCTTCATATGATACCTTATCAATTTTGGGTCCTCCCGGATAACCGAGTCCAATTGCACGTGCTACTTTATCAAAAGCTTCACCTGCAGCATCATCTCTTGTTTTACCAAGTATTTCATACACACCATAGTCTATTACTTTTACAAGATGGGAATGTCCGCCTGAGACAACAAGACACATGAAAGGCGGCTCTAGGTCTTTATTCTCAATAAAATTTGCGCTGATATGTCCCTCAATATGATGCACTCCAACTAAAGGTTTCTTTAGTGCAAATGCCAGGGACTTTGCAAAGGAAACACCAACAAGTAAGGCACCAACTAATCCCGGTCCATAGGTAACTGCAATTGCAGTAATATCATCCCATGTAACTCCGGCATCCTTAAGTGCCTGCATTGTAACCTGATTTATTTTTTCTATATGCTTCCTGGATGCAATTTCAGGAACTACACCACCATACAAGGTATGAAGGGCTATCTGTGATGATATTACGTTTGACAATACTTCTCTGCCATTTTTTATAACAGCTGCTGCAGTTTCATCACATGAACTTTCAATAGCTAATATTAAAACGTCTTTATTGGCTTCCATCTGTTTCCTGTTCGGTCACTGGCTTCCATCCATATATCTTCCAGTGACTGTTTTCATCCTTTCTTAATAGAAATACTTCTTCCAGTGTCTGAGTAGAGCCTTGCGCTCTTATGTAATATGTACAGTATAATTTTGCAAAATCATAATCATTCATCGTAAAATAATCAACATCAGTACTTACTGAAGTGGAATAATTTGATATCGTGTATTTATTATCCTTAAATGTTGTAATTTCACTTTTCAAATCAGTAATGTATTCATCTTCTGTTTTATTTGCAATTAATTCTTCATCGAATAAGCCCCGAATCTTCGTTGCAAGGTCATGTAGCTCTTCGTCAGTTATCTCCTCATTATGCAAACATTTTGTAATTTCAAGATAGTATTTCATTACTTCTTTTGGGGTAGGAGGATAATTTTTATCAAGATCCCGTAAAAGTACCTCCTTAACAGGAGATAGCTCAGCATCATCTTTTTGTTTTGTCATATTTATCGAACGATTGGAGAGATAATAGTAATATCCAACTAGCATTAAAATAAGTATTAAAAGACATATCATACCTTTTGTACCTTTAAAACGCTTCATTATTTATCCCCCTATCATTCGAATTTAATCCCTAATCCTCAAAAACCAGATCAATAGTCATTCCGTCTTTTGCGGTAATTGTATTGGGAAATACTTTTCTAACCTCTTCTAAAAATTCCTCTGGTCTTGTAAGTGACGGACTATAATGTGTTAACCACAATTTTGTCACCTTTGCTTTTTTTGCAATACCAGCAGCCTCATAGAAGGTCATATGCTTATACGCCTTTGCCTTATCTAATTTATCGGGTTCCCCATACATTCCTTCGCAAATAAACAAATCCGATTGTACTGCATGTGAAGTAATTATATCTGTTGGTCTAGTATCCGTACAGTAGGTTACTTTTAATCCCTTACGAGGTTCACCAAGAACCATCTGTGGGGTCAGCCACCCGTCACTGGTTTCTATACTCTCACCCTTCTGTAAACGGCTCCAGTATTTCTTATCAATATTATATGACTCGGCCTTCTCCATTTCGAATTTTCCTGCCCTATCAACTACAATACTGTATCCATAACATGTTACGTTATGATTCACGCGAAACGCTTCAATCCTAAATCCATCGAAAAAAAACTGCTGTTCCTTTTCTGTAATCTCCATAAATTGTATGGGAAACGGTAACTCCGGAGCTATGACACATAAAGAGGAAACTACTTTTTCAATTCCCTTTGGACCTATCAGCAGTAAAGGCTCTGTTCTATCAGCATTCCCCATGGTCAGTAGCATCCCCGGTAAACCGCTTATATGATCTGCATGAAAATGTGTGAAGCAGATAATATCAATCGGTTTCGGGCTCCATCCTTTTTCCTTCATTGCTATCTGTGTACCTTCTCCGCAGTCAATCAATATGCTTTTTCCATTATATCTAGCCATCATTGATGTTAACCATCTATAGGGAAGTGGCATCATGCCACCTGTTCCCAGTAAACATATTTCCAGCATAAAATTCCCTTCATTAATACAATTGTAATCTATAACAATTCCTTCGTTTCAATCTCCTTTGGTTTAACCTGAAAACTGTCAATCCACTCATCGTAGCACTCCTCACAGAGATCAAAACTGTGAATAATTCCATCTTTTTTACTAAAGTATCCCCATGGATAATCAACATGAAAGATGCCTTCCATTATAATACCCTTTTCCAATTTCATTATTCTGCCACAACAATTACATCGTAATTCAACCAATTTTAATTCATTTTTATCTTTAAATTTTCTCATGGTCGTTCCTCCCGCACTTATCTTCATACCTCATTATACATAAGATTTGTACGTATAGGCAGTGGTAATGAATTCAACTAATGTCTATCTTTTCCACATAATCATAGCATCTTCAATCGGTTTTTCATAAAATTTTTTTCGTATTCCTTCCGATTTGAATCCATGCTTTTGATAAAGTTGAATAGCCAAATTATTACTGACCCTGACTTCCAAAGTAAATTCCTTAATATGAAATCTTTCCTGTCCTAATTCTATTATATTTTTTAAAAGATTACTAGCAATACCCTGTTTTCTAAAATCCTTTTCGACGACTACGTTACTGATATCTCCTTCTTGGGCAATATTACGAAGTCCACAACATCCTACCACCTGATTGGTATCTGTATTGACTGCAACAAGATACAATGCATCTTTATTTTGGGTCATCTCGATGAAGGACTGTTTGTGCCAAGGCATAGAAAATGCTTCTTTCTCCAGTTTACAAACCTCATCGACATCATCTTGCATCATCTCTCTTATAATGAACATTCAGCAGCCTCTTTCCTCTCACGTTCTGCCTGGGACAATCTGAGATACTCAGGTGCATGCTCTGTAGGTGTCTGAATCTTTCCTTCCTGGTACAAAATCATTCCAAGTGAAGCAACAACAGATGCTCTCTGTCTGTTGCAAAAGCAAGGAGCAACTGTAAATTCAACAGATACTTTTTCTTTTAGCTGTTCATAAAATATAGGGACTCCATCTCCCAAAAAAATGACCTCTCTACCCAAATCATTTATTTTCTCGATAATAGCATCTAACGTAACCACACACTGTTCAATGTCACTTTTCATGGTATATTTGCTGTCTTCTTTTATAAAGTGATATAGCCCTGTATAGGTCTGGTTTCTTCTTGCATCCATCAATGGACATACCATTCTGTTTGTCCCATACAGATTATAAGCCAGACTATCAACCGTTTTGACCGGAATAATTGGTTTTCCCAACGCCTCTGCTAAACCTTTGGCTGTAGCAGAGCCAATACGAAGACCAGTAAAAGATCCAGGTCCTGTTGAAACAGCAATCGCATCAATTGTTGATAAATCCTGTTCCGTCATGGTTGTAACCTCACTCAACATGGGTAACAATGTCTGTGAATGTGTCTTCTTATAGTTTACCGAATATTCGGCAATCGTTACATCATCCTGAACAATGGCAACAGATGCAACTAATCCTGAACTGTCAATTCCAAGTATCTTCATAACTGTTCCTTCATCATATCTATCATTAGAATTACTCAATCGTAATTTCTCTATAATCGAATCCTTTTTTAGGGTTTTTCTTTATTATTATCTGTGTTCTTTTTTCCGGAAGAATCTCTTCAATCAGATTAGCCCACTCAATTAGGCAAACACCATCACCATAGAAATAATCTTCATATCCTATCTCATCCATTTCTTCGACATCCCCTATGCGGTAAACATCAAAATGATAAAATGGTAATCTTCCGTCTTCATAGACCTGTAAAATTGTAAATGTAGGAGAACAAATATCGTCCTTAATTTCAAGTCCTTTCGCAAGTCCTTGGGTAAATACAGTCTTTCCAACACCTAAATCGCCAAGCAATGTAAAAACTTGTCCCGGCTTTGCCTCTTTACCAATCTTATTTCCAAGTGCAAATGTTTCTTTCGCACTAAACGTCTCTATCTTAACCATAATAATGATAAGCCTCTCTTATTTTATGGTATTATTGTTTGATCTTTACCTTATCAGGAGAAACATGTATGGATATCATTTCTATTACACTATCCTTTTTATCTCCCAAATCTTTCTTAGGAAAAATCCATGCATTTACTTTTGAAGTATAAAGGAAAAGGCTTCTGCTTGTTGAATTTGCCTTGACCATTGCATTCCATTCCTTAAACTCTTCAAACTCTTCCTGAGATACTGTTACCCCTTCATGTGTCATTTTATAATGAAGCGTTTTTTTAAATGCAGGGTTCGTCAAAGCCTGTTTCTTAGCACGCAAAAAAAGAGTCCATGGCATATAGATAATAATAATTAGTCCTGCTATCAAAAAATACCAGTTTGAATTTAATCCAAATGCTACAATAAATAATGCTCCTACAACTGTGCCAAATATACCGGAAAAACTTGTAAAATTATGATGTAGCATATAGTCATATAATATAGAGGTATTCACTTTAACATCAAATTCCAGTTCCATTCTTTATTCCTTTCATATTAGCCTCCATGCCGGTATCAAGCATATTTTTAACACTATACCCTTATTACACTACTAATGATTTATTATATACTAAAAAATATAATGAAACAAGGCTGGAAAACAAACATACTGTTTTCCAGCCCCTTAATCTTTAAATTCTCCTATTCATGACGTAAAGCTTCAATAGGACTAAGTTTAGCTGCTTTCTTGGCTGGATAAATTCCAAAGAATAGACCAACTCCTGATGAAAAGATTGTTGCACCAAGCACAGTTCCAACTGTAACCTTTGCAGTATATCCAATTGCAGCACAGATAATAAATGCTCCACCTGCTCCAAGAATAATTCCTATTGCTCCGCCAACCAATGTAATTATTGCGGATTCCGATAAAAATTGCATCATAATGGAGGATGTTCTTGCTCCAAGAGATTTTCTGATACCTATTTCCCTTGTTCGTTCCGTAACCGATACTAACATGATATTCATTACTCCAATTCCACCAACTAGCAGGGAAATTGCTGCGACAAAAACAATAAACAAAGTTACGGTATCCAGCATAGAATTAATCTGTGACATATTATCATTAAAGTTCTGTAAGAGAATCTGACCTTTACCACGTACATTAAATCTTCCCTCCAGTAAGCTGATACATTCCTTTGCAACCTGATTTGCATATTGTGCTGAATCGGCGATTACATAAAATCCATCGTAACCATCTACATAAAAGCCATAGGAATCACCAAGTGTGGATATTGGAACTTCAACTGTCAGTTCCTGCCCCTCAAAAGCATTAATGATAGATGATGAATCGGAATCCTCTCTGATTCCAACAATCGTCATTTCCTGAGTTACCCCGTAGATAGAAATTTCAACATCCATTCCAAGAACATCTGTGGTACCAAAAAGATTAATGGCACCACTTTCTGTAATGACACATACTTTTTTTGCTGCATAGTATTCAGACTCAGAATAAAACCTTCCATACTTTATTTTATTACTTGATATATATTCCTGACTTTCTGTTCCTGCACTAATACGGGCATCAAAATTACCCTTTTTACCTGAAATAGATCCATACATGGAATAACTGGGGGTTACTCCTTTTACATGATCTATTTTATCCTGAATAACATCAAAATCATCATTATCAAATTCAATCTGATTTTCGTTATTATCAGAATCTAC
Source organism: uncultured Lachnospiraceae bacterium (assembly GCA_964595855.1). GTDB lineage: Bacteria > Bacillota > Clostridia > Lachnospirales > Lachnospiraceae > RGIG8767. The sequence continues at coordinate 7,378 of CAZQTM010000057.1, forward strand.
ATACACATACAACTGACCTCCGGCAAGATCATTCAAATCTCCATTCAGCTTTGCTTTTACACCATTACCTATAGATATAATCATGATTACAGAGGAAATACCAATAATAATACCAAGCATGGTAAGAATCGATCTTCCCTTATTGCTTTTGATATTCATTAAAGCTATTTTAATATATTCTAACATCTGAGACATAAGCAATTCTCTCTTTTCTTTTACTTTGCACGTTACTCTTCCGGTACCTGTGGTATTGCAGTTACAGCCATTCCTTCTGAAATTCCATTTGTAATTGTTGAAATTACCTGGTCATTTTCCTTTAAACCTTCACAGATTTCAGCAAGCGTATCCGAGCTTACACCGATTACTACATTTTTTCTTGTTACAATACCCTTTTCAACCGTATAAACAAAATCTCCATTTTTATCAGAGTTAATTGCTTCTACAGGGATAAGTAAAACACCCTCTGCTTTCTGTGCGTGAATATTTACTTTTGCTTCAATACCCAGTATTACATTTTCATCTGGGTTATTAACCTGAACCTCAGCATATACAACAGGTGTATTATTTGAATTTTTTTCAGCTATTTTGTTTATTTTTGTTACCTTGCCTTCATACTTATTGCCGGCAATTGTAACATCTGCCTTTTGACCTTCTTTTACCTTTTCCAGATCATACTTTGACAAACTAATCGAGATGTTTACATCACTAGTGCTTTGCATTTTTAATAATTCAGCTCCATCTGTAGCAGGTGATCCATCCATTGCAGTAACAGATGTAATAACTCCGTCAAAATCAGCTTTTAATCCGTTTTCTACCTGACTGATGTTAGTTAATATATCGTCACTCTCTATCTGTGTCATTTTATTATTTGCCTGTTTGGCTTCCTTGGCTGATGCAGTCAAAACTGTATCTTCCGTTCCCGATTCCTGACTCTTCATTTCTGTTTTATATTCATTTAA
>CAZQTM010000057.1:8436-9873 GCA_964595855.1 uncultured Lachnospiraceae bacterium
AGACTTGTATCGTCATATGTCAAAAGAACATCTCCTGCCTTAACAGCATCCCCTGTCTTTACCTTAACTTCACCAATATCCGCTGCAATCTTAGAATAAAATACTTTTTCAACGCCACTCTCAACATTGCCACTCGTACTTAATGTAGCTTCAACATCACCTTTTTTGACGTTATATGTAGTCACTGGCATTTTGGCATTTTTTGCTGAAATAGTTGAAACAATAACAATTAATAAAATAATAACTGGAATGCCAATCAGAATTCCCCTTTTAATTAATTTCTTCTTTCTTTCTTTTGTCATTGGTACTTTTTCTTTTTTTACTTTTTCTGCCTTATCTTTCTTTTTGAACTTTGGAAAAGATAATTTCTTTTTTGTTTTCTTTGACTCCGTATCGATTACTAATTCATTATTATCTGACATTTTTACACTCCTCTATTTTGTATCTGACTCTATTCTACCATCTTTAATTTTAATCGTTCTTTTTGCCTGTGCAGCAATTTCATTGTCATGCGTAATTAGGATAATGGTTCTTCCTTCACTATGCAGTTCATTTAAAATATCCATAATTTCCTGACTCGAACCTGAATCCAGGTTACCTGTAGGTTCATCTGCCAAAACGATTGGTGGAGCCTGGGCTATTGCTCTTGCAATCGCAACTCGCTGCTGCTGTCCGCCGGACATTTCTGACGGTTTATGCGACATTCGGTTTTCAAGACCAACTTTAGCTAAAGCCTTTCTTGAAAGTTCTTCTCTTACACCCTTACTAACTCCACGATATATCAGGGGTAATTCTACATTTTCCAAAGCTGTTAAGTTTGGTATCAAATTAAATCCCTGAAAAATAAAACCAATTTCTCTGTTTCTGACATCAGATTGTTCATCATCTGTCATATTGGAAACATCTTGATCATGTAATAGGTAAGTACCGCTTGTTGGTATATCCAAGCAGCCTAACATATTCATCAAAGTTGATTTTCCTGATCCAGAATGACCAATGATAGCAACAAATTCATTCTCTTCAATCGTTACACTAACATGATCCAATGCTCTGACTTCATTTTCTCCCGGATTATAAATTTTGCAGATATCTTTTATTTCTACTAATGCACTCATATTTAACCTCATGCTGCGACTGTTTTTTGGGAGCAGCTAATGGTTCAAGTTTGTGCGCAGCTCAAACTTGGTGAGAGAAAGATTTGATAAATCTTTCTCTCTTAACCCTCTATTTATTTTTTTCCAGCTATTTACAGTTTTATCAGATAATTAAGAAAAAAGCACCTTAAAAATTCTTAAAAGTTTCTAAATAAAACCTTATTATATCTTAAAAATTAGTAAATGCCGGATGCCCTAAAGCATCCGGCATTCATAGTTATAACGATTGCCATTTTATTTTTTCTTCAATTATATTTCCAAGTCCGATGCAAAATTGTTACTT
>CAZQTM010000057.1:9973-11337 GCA_964595855.1 uncultured Lachnospiraceae bacterium
AAAAAAGAGACCCCATAAATCGAGGTCTCTGAAAAATCACAGTCAAACAAAAAATACTGTGGCCTTTCTTCTTTCATCCAGACTTTAACTGTCGGTTTTGGAATCTCACCAAATCAGCCGCAAATGCGGGTCGTGGACTAACTGTTTTACAGTATCACCACCGATAGGGAATTACACCCAACCTCGAAGAACTTTACCTATTGCCAATAATAATTTTTTTTGTTACATATGTCAATAGTAAATTGTAATTAGTTATTTTGTCTGATTCAGTTTCATAGTAAGTGCAATACGTTTTTTAGGAATATCTACACTCATTACCTGGACATCCACAATATCACCAACACTGACTGCCTCTAAGGGATGCTTGATGAAGCGGTCTGTTATCTGTGAAATGTGAACAAGCCCATCCTGATGAACACCTATATCCACAAATGCTCCAAAATCTATAACATTTCTAACGGTACCTTTTAATATCATTCCAGGTTTTAAATCTTCCATATCCATAACATCACTTCTCAGTATCGGAAGCGGCATATCATCTCTTGGATCTCTTGCAGGTTTTTCCAGTTCTTTTAATATGTCGGTCAAGGTCAGTTCCCCAATACCAAGTTCATTTGCCATTTTCTTTTTATCGCCCACAAAATTTAAAAGAGAGGATGAACTGCTCTTAATTGCTGATTTTTTTTTCTCATTAGACACGTTTTTTTGTAAATCCTTCACATCATCCATGGTCACTCCCAATTTTTCCAGAAGCTTCATGGTTGCATCATAAGATTCAGGGTGAACGCTCGTTGCATCTAACGGATTCTTACCATCTAGTATACGTAAGAAACCTGCGCATTGTTCATAAGCTTTAGGTCCCAGTTTACCAACTTTTAAAAGTTCTTTGCGGCTTCTAAATCTTCCATTCTTCTCACGATAATCTACTATATTACTAGCAATGGTTTTGGAAATACCGGAAATATAACCAAGCAGAGATGCAGATGCTGTATTCAGATCAACTCCTACTTTATTCACACTGTCTTCCACTACTCCATTCAGGGATTCTCCCAGTTTTTTCTGATTCATATCATGCTGATATTGTCCTACACCAATGGACTTTGGATCAATCTTGACCAGTTCAGCCAATGGGTCCTGTAGCCTTCTTGCAATTGAGGCTGCACTTCTTTGGCCAACATCAAAATTAGGGAACTCCTCTGTTGCAAGTTTACTGGCAGAATATACCGATGCACCTGCCTCATTCACTATAACATATTGTACCGGTGTATCTAATTCCTTAATTAAATCTACAATGATTTGTTCTGATTCTCTTGATGCCGTTCCATTTCCTACTGAAATTAAGGAAACATTATATTTTTTTATCA
>CAZQTM010000058.1:0-11255 GCA_964595855.1 uncultured Lachnospiraceae bacterium
ATACACCCCCATATTAATTTAGATTTTCATCTGTTCCAAATCTATTAATAAAAAAAGATTCTATATCATTCTTATTGGAATTAAGCAATTCAATTTTATTACTAAAACTCATATAAACAGGATTATGAAGTGTGTAAGGTTCCCACTTTACCATCATATTATGGTTATCAAATCCATTAGGATTTCCGTTCCTTATAAAATTAGATAAATAATTGCACATATTTCTTGCTAGATCATAATGCATTCCATTAAAGGGTCTTGAACTTTTCGCAAGTGTTTCAAAGAAAAACCACAAATCTGATGAGTGATAAGCACCTACATTATCGTCTCCTGGAATGTATGGACCGAACTCATAAAGATAGGATGGCATATTCATTCCAATTAATTCTTTTCTTTCAAGTGCTGCTAATATTGCAAGTTTTATCGTATTGACACTGCCCTTTTGTAATACCTCTTGAAAGCATCTTGTACTACTTTCTAATAAAGATAGAAATTCGTTACTATATTTTCCAAACCTTCTTACAGAAAGTTCTCTCAGTTCCTCTAAATTTGACACATCGGGGTTTTGATAAAATTCATTGGATGTATAACCTAGCAATAGAGGAACTTCCAATATGTTTCCTGAATAAAAGTTTTTTAGATAATAATCTTTTTGAAATACTCCATCCGTTGCCGTCCACCAAAAAAACCCTCCCTCTGCATTTTTATCACGGATATATGATGCTGGAAGTGATCTGGCATCTTCTAAATTTTTTATTCCTAAGAAAGAAAAAAAAGCTTCTCCCTGCTTTTCAGCTTCTTCTAATGTAACATATGGACTGTCTTCATAGGGATTTAGAAACATTCCACTTTCAATTACTGCTTTTTTTATGTATTTTTTATTTTCCGGACAATTTAATTGTGTCAGAACAGAACCTCCTCCTGCCGACTGACCGCCAATTGTTATATTCTCGGGATTACCTCCAAAAAACTTTATATTCTCATATGTCCAGCGCAATCCAAACTGTTGATCTAAATTTCCGAAGTTAGTTGGTGCCGTCGGATTTTCCTTTGTAAGTTCGGGATGTGCCATAAATCCAAATACATTAATTCTATAATTAACTGTGACTACAATAATTCCCCTTCTGGCTACTCTTTCTCCATCGAATTCCATTTCTGCCGTATTTCCATATTGTAATCCTCCACCAAAAAACCATACATATACAGGCAGATTGTCACTTTCACTAACAGCCGGAGTCCAAATATTTAAATATAAACAATCTTCATCCATTGGAATAGCCGGATCAACATTCCATTCCTTCGAATAGAATTCATCTGGATTTTCTCCCGGAATATTCTGCATGGAAATTGGTGCAAATTCTATACAGTCCTTTATTCCTGTCCATTTTGGTGAAGGCATTGGTGCTTTCCATCTTAAATCACCGATTGGTGGTGCCGCAAAAGGAATTCCTTTAAAGGAGGTTATTCTCGGATCTGCTGCCGGTATTCCCCTTACAAACCCATAATTTGTTTTTACCATTCTCAGCATAGCTTATCATCCAATCTATTTTTTAATTTAATTGTAACAAAAGTCTTACCAAATGAAACACTAGAAATTATAGAATTAAACCCTATAAACATTATACAAATTCTAAAATAAAAAGCACAGAATATTTTTACTGTGCTTTTACGTTCTACGTTTGACTATTTATTTTGCATCTTATTTTACAATATATAATTGCAACTAATGTGCCTATTGTTGTGGCTATTAATCCAGGACCAATTACCGCAGTTGGATTGACTGAACCATACTGGCTTCTATATGCAATAATATTCACTGGAATCAGCTGAAGAGAAGAAATATTTACTATTAGGAAAGTACACATCTCATCAGATGCTATTCTACCAGTCACCGTTCCCTTTTTACGAATAACACTATTTTGTCTTTTTGTAACTTTTTCTCTTTCCTCTTCCAGATTCATTAAATACTCCATGGCCTTTAATCCAGCTGGTGTAGCGGCCCATCCAAGTCCAAGAACATTGGATATCATGTTAATTGAAATGTACTCTCTTGCCGGATTGTCTTTAGGGATGTTTGGAAATAAAAAAGAAACAAACGGGGCAATACCTTTCGTCATTTTATCTATTAATCCACTTTTTTTTGCAACTTCCATAAGTCCAGTCCACAGTCCCATTACTCCACACATAGTAATACAGAGTGTGATTGCTTCTTTTGCAGAATCAAGAGCGCCATTTGTTACAGCTTCCATATTACCTGTAAATACAGCATAGATAATACCTGTCATTATCATGCCTGCCCATAGATAGTTTAGCATTCATCCACCCTATTGCTTTTTATAAACTATATAAAAAAAACCCAAAAACATTCCTCCTGTTTTTGGGTTCCTAATCTTTCATTATAATACTTTTGATAAAAATTCCTGAAGTCTTACATTCTTTGGATGATCAAAAAATTCATCTGGAGTGTTCTCTTCCTTAATCTGACCTTCATCTATAAACAAAACTCTGGTTCCAACTTCTTTTGCAAATCCCATTTCGTGTGTAACGATTACCATGGTCATGCCACCTTTGGCAAGATCACTCATAACACTTAAAACTTCTCCTACCATTTCCGGATCCAGAGCACTTGTGGGTTCATCAAAAAGCATCACATCTGGATTCATACAAAGAGAACGTACAATTGCGATACGTTGTTTTTGTCCACCGGAAAGCTGTGCCGGATAGGCATTGGCTTTCTCCTCTAATCCCACACGTTTCAGTAATTCCATTGCCTGCTTTTCAGCCTGATCCTTAGGTATCTTTAATACCTTAATAGGTGCCAATGTCATATTTTGTAAGATTGTCTTGTGAGGAAATAAATTAAAATGTTGAAAAACCATACCTATCTTCTGACGGTATTTATTAATATCACACTTGGGATCTGTGATATTAAGACTTTCAAACATTACTGATCCACTGGTTGGCTCCTCTAAAAGATTCAAGGATCTTAAAAAAGTAGATTTACCTGATCCGGAAGGACCAACAATTACTACTACTTCTCCTTTTGATATGGTAGTCGTAATATGATTTAACACTTTTACAGATCCGAAATCCTTGCATAACTCTTTAATTTCAAATAATATTTGTCCTTTATCGCTCATCCGTACGTAACCTCCTCTCCAATCTTGAAACTCCAGCTGAAAGGAGTGAAACAACAATAAGATAAATCAGTGCTGCTGCTAATAGGGGCATTAACGGTTCATACGTCTGACTTCTAATAACATTTGCACCATGTGTAATATCCGTCAGTGCAATATAACCACAGATAGATGTCTCTTTTAATAATGTAATAAATTCATTTGCCAATGCTGGTAAAATATTTTTAAATGCCTGCGGTGAAATAATATATATCATGGTCTGAGCATAGTTCAGACCCAAACTTCTGCCTGCCTCAAACTGACCTGGATCGATAGACATAATACCTGAACGAATAATTTCTGCCACATATGCTCCTGAATTGATACCAAATGCCAATATTGCGACAAAGCGCTTACTAATATCAGGACTGGTAAATACAATGTAATACATAATCAGCAATTGAATCATCGTAGGTGTACCACGAATAATTGTCAGATAAACTTTACAGATTGCATCCAGTATTTTTAATATTACAGATTTCTTACCATTTTTATCTGCTGTAGAACGAACTATTGCAACAATAAACCCTAATGCAACACCCAGTAAAATTGCAAAAACGGTAACAATAAATGTAGTACCTAATCCCTCTGTAATATAACGCCATCTGCTATCTTCGATAAAATTAGTATAAAACTTCATTTTAAAAGTATCCAACATATTCACCCCGTATATACTAGTCTCTATCCTTTATTAAATAGGTTAATAAAAGGCTGCTTTCAATGCAGCCTTTTAACATTTTCTATTAGTACTATACTTCATAATAATATATTTATCAAATATTTAATTATGAATTTACTGTTAATTATTATTTATTTCTAACAATAATTACCTGTGTAGCTGTTGTATAAGGATCTGAGAAATCTACATTTTTTAGACGATCTTCTGTAACTGTCATACCAGCAATACCTACATCAGCTTTACCGCTTGTGACTGCATTGATAATAGAATCAAATTCCATGTCCTCAATCTTAAGCTCCATACCAAGTTTATCACAAACTGCCTGAGCCATGTCAGCATCAATACCAACAACTTTCTGATCTTTATAGAACTCATAAGGTTCAAAAGCTGCATTGGTTGCCATCGTTAAGATACCATTAGAACGGTCAACACTATCAGGTGAAACGTAAGGAGTCTTACCCTTCGTATCATCACCTATGTAGTTGCTAATTATGCTGTCTAACGTACCATCTGATTTTAATTCTGCAAGGGCTCCGTTGATTTTATCTTTGAGTTCTGTATTATCCTTTGATATACAAATTGCATAATCTTCCAATGCAAAATCCTCTCCTAAAATCTTAAGATCAGAATTCTTCTCAACAAATGCATTAGCTGGCTGTTCATCGATAATTACACAATCTACCTTACCCTGCTTTAATGCCTGAACAGCATCTGCTCCCTTGTTGTATCTTTCTATTTTAGATCCCTGTTCTTCATAATCACTTGCATAAATGTCTCCTGTAGTTCCAAGCTGAACACCAATTGTCTTGCCTGGCAGATCATCTACAGAATTAACCGTATTTGCTGGAACATTATTACCACATGCAGCTAACCCAAAAGCCATACTTACTGCCAATAAAGAAACCATAAATTTTTTCATATAATATCCTCCTTCATAAATATAATGCATAAATATGCAACAATTAATATCATTCTAACATGAAACAAGGTGATTGCAACCCTTTTTTTTATTACTTTTTATTCAAAACCTGATATACATCACGTTTTGACAATCCTCTATCCTTTGCGACCATCTTCATGGCCTCTTTTCTTTCCATTCCCTGATCTTCATAGATTTTCATATGCTCTTCAATACTAATATCCAAAAAGGATAATTGTTTCTCCTCAATTTGTTTCTGAAAGCTCTTACCTTCCAGTACAAGGACATACTCACCCCTTGGATCCTCTTTTTCATAGAATGTTAGTGATTCTTGTAATGTGGTGGGCATGATTGTTTCAAACTTTTTTGTCAGTTCACGACATAATGTAATCTTTCTATTGCCTACTGCTGCCATCAATTCATTTAACGTAGAGACCAAGTGATGAGGTGCTTCATATAATATAATTGTTCTGGTTTCATCCTCCAAATCCTGAAGAACCAGTTTTCTCTCTTTTTTATCTGATGGTAAAAAACCTTCAAAGCAAAATCGTCTGGTACTTAAGCCCGATAATGTCAGTGCTGTAATAAGTGCTGCCGGTCCTGGCAATGAAGTAACAATAATACCAGCATCCTGACACATTTTCACAAGCACTTCCCCAGGATCAGATATTGCGGGGGTACCCGCATCTGTGATCAATGCTATATTAAGTCCATTTTGTAACTTATCAACCAGCACTTTTGCCTTTTCTACTTTGTTGTATTCATGATAACTTGTCATCGGAGTTGATATGTTAAAGTGATTCATAAGTTTTATACTGTTTCTTGTATCTTCCGCAGCAATCAAATCTGCCTCACGCAGTGCCTCGATTACTCTTGGGGTCATATCATTAAGATTACCAATTGGTGTTGCACAAAGATATAATTTACCTGACATATCAAAAATCTCCTATTTACAGATTTCATTTAGTATCCGTATACATCATAAATTTCATCCGTATACTTACCTGTTTCTTTGTATACAATTAATGGTTTTTCTACCTTCAACCGTGAATTACCACCACGTTTTGCTTCAATCAGTACCATATTGGGGTCTTTATCAACATACGGGTATACAAGCTGCATACGTTTGGGTTCCAAATGATATTTTGTCATTACATTCATTATTTCTACAAGCCGAAAAGGTCTGTGTACCATAAAAAACTTTCCCCCCGGCTTTACCAAAGACGCTGCCTGGGATACTACATCTTCAAGTGTGCATAAAACTTCATGCCTTGCGATAGCCTTTTCGCTATGTGGATTGACCAAACCGTGCTGACCTATCATATATGGTGGATTGGATGTGATAATGTCAAAGGAAGCTTTTCCAAAAATCTGCGTAGCAGATTTAATATCACCCACTACAATATTAATTTTAGCCTCAAGATTATTAAGTCTTACACTTCTTAATGCCATATCCGCACTTTCTGGTTGTATTTCAAGACCAACCAGTCTGGATGCCTTGGTTTTTGCCTCCATCAAAATGGGAATGATACCTGTCCCTGTTCCTAGGTCTAAAACATGATCACCCTCTTTAGCATTGGCAAACCCTGATAGTAGTACTGCATCCATACCAAAACAGAAACGGTCCGGATCCTGTATGATCCGGTAACCGTTTCTCTGTAAATCATCAATTCTTTCATTTTCTTTAATACTCACATCCATGCGGTTTTATCTCCCACCATCATGTAGTTTATTTATCATCAAGACTTGCTGTATGATCCTGTTTTTCCAGTTCTTCCAGTTCTTTTAATTCGTCAGCTGATAGCTGAATCTTTTCTTTTTTATGTTTTCTCTTAAATCTTAAGTCATCAACATAATATTCATGAATCTCTTTTTCATCATTATTTTCTACAATAACCTTAACCATCTGGCGCAAAACATTAACACTTTGTACTTCACCCTTTAGACCATCTTTTGTTGTAACAAAATCTCCAACATTAGGTAATCTTCTATTGAGTTCCTCATATGTTTCTTCTTCATGCTTCAAGCAACACATCAGACGACCACATACTCCGGAAATCTTGGTGGGATTTAAAGATAAGTTCTGTTCTTTTGCCATCTTAATCGATACCGGAATAAACTCAGACAAGTGTGAATGACAGCACAATGGTCTGCCGCAAATACCGATTCCGCCAACTATCTTGGTCTCATCTCTTACGCCTATTTGCCGTAATTCGATTCTTGTCTTAAAAACAGCTGCCAAATCTTTTACCAACTCACGAAAATCAATACGTCCATCTGCTGTAAAATAAAAAAGCACTTTATTATTATCAAATGTATATTCAGCATCGATTAGTTTCATTTCCAGCTGATGCTTTTTAATCTTTTCTAAACAGATATTAAATGCTTCTTTTTCTTTTCCTTTATTCAGCAATTCCTGCTCATCATCACGTTCATTCGCAATTCGTATTACCGGTTTTAATGGCTGAATTACCTTATCATCTTCAACATCCTTCGGATTGCATACAACGGTACCATACTCTACTCCTCTTGCCGTTTCTACAATAACATGATCACCTTTTATTACCTCAAAGTCCGATGGATCAAAAAAATATATCTTACCTGCTGTTCTAAATCTTACACCTATTACCCTAATCATCTATACACCTCACGCTCCGTTTTTACGGAATTCTTATGAATACGAATACACCATCTATTGGGTATTCTCCTTTATCGTTAACAACAATAGCTCCATTGTAAGATCAAAATTAACATTAGCTGTTAATCTTGTTTTGGCCTTATCAAGCGCATTTAAAATTATTTCAATTCCTTCATAAGTGCTTTTTGCTGTTGTCTTTTTAATATACTGTATTTCACTCTTAAAAATCAAGTAATTTACATCATTCGTTGCCTTAAATAATAATGCATCTCTGTACCAGATGGCTAAAATATCTAAAAAGTCGTTAATTTCGAGCTTATACTCATTCATGTGCTTAATTGATTTGGCTATTTCATTGATTTCCATATCATCAATATATTTTAACAGAGTAACTGCTTCTTCTTTAATATTATCAAATTCTTCACTTAACGCAAGCAATCTTGCTTTTCCAATATTACCCCTTGCAAAAGCTGCACATACCTCAGCCTTATAGTCTGGAATCTTGACATTTTCCATGAGAAACTGTTTTACAAGCTTATCATCTACTGGCTTCATCTTTAACACAATACATCTGCTTAGTATTGTGTTAAGCATAGCATCTGAGTTTGTTGTTAACATAATTATTACAGCATACTCGGGTGGTTCTTCCAATGTCTTTAATAATGCATTCTGCGCAGATACTGACATCTTCTCAGCTTCATTTATAATATAGATTTTTTTGGGGCCGGCATATGGCTTTATTGCAATATCCCTGTTAACCTGCTGCCTGATGTCATCAACACTTATTGTATTCGGTTTTTCATGCGTTAAATAAATGATATCTGGCTGATTCTTACTCAAAACCTGCTTACAGGAATGGCATTCATTACATGGTTCTGTTCCACCTTGTTCACACTGAAGAGTCATAGCAAAAATAGTAGCAATAAATTCTTTTCCAGAACTTCTTTCACCACTAATAATATAAGCATGTGAAATACTTCCAGTTTTAATTGCATTCTGTAGGTGCTCTTTTATCATTTCCTGCCCAATTATATCTGAAAATCCTGCCATATTTTTGTCCTCCAAAGCTTTAAGACTTATCCCTTACGTAAAAATATCTAAAAGTAATCCTCTGATTTCCCCAATTTTTCCTAATATTGAGATATTGTCCTGTTCATCCTTAACAAGTTCTTTTGCAAGTTCATCTAAGGTCTGATCTACTAAACGTATAATACCATAAACACGATGTCTTCCTCTTCTGTCCAGAAAATTTTCCCTTGAAAACTCATGTGATCTGCTGACAATTTCATTCATAAAGTCTTTTATTAAGCCCCGATATTTCCTCATATCCTTGACATCTCTGTGCTTTGCAAGTTTTTCACCCTGCATTGTGATCTGTTCCATCATGGATGTCAGTCTGACCTGTAATTGTGACTCTTCAATCTGGCTGGCAAGAGTGAATTTAAACGTACCATCTTCAGGGACCTGGACTTTTGTCTGTTCAACTGGCTGTGACTGCATTACCTGATTCACTTTCATATCCATAAGATCACCCCCTCCGGAAATGATTATCTTAATTTACATTATTGCTATCGGCGTAATAAATATTTTTCTTAATAAAACTTGTGATATCTGATATACACTTTTTCAGATCTTCATTAGCGAAACAATTACTGATTCTATATTCCTTAATCTTCTCTTCGCTAAAATCCCTAGAATCTGTCAAAAAGCGCCTGCACATTTCTTCATATTTTGGATTTGACTGGGATTTCTCTCTGTCAAGTGCCCTTTGCAATCGTATACCATCATCTAATTCTATCAAAATGGGTATTATCTTACTGCTACCAAAATATTTTTGGGTGGCAGCAAAAGAATCCGGTGTGCCAATCATTATATAATTATTGCATAATAAATTGATCTGACCATCAAAAACCGTGAAATATTTCCATACACCATAAAAAGTATCATAAGAACGTTGCTCAATCACAACATTTTTTCTAATCAACTCTTGAAGTCCAGGCTCATCCGTAAAGATATATTCTATGCCATTTTCTTCACCTTCACGAATTGGTCTTGTTGTATATGGAATAATTCTTTTTAAATTAAGTTCTTTATCCGATAAAAGAGCTTTGTATATTGTATCTTTTCCAGTCGAACTTTTTCCCATTAGATAGAAAATCGCACCCATTTTATACCTCTACAACACGTATCATATTTGTCTTTCCTGAAATACCGAGTGGAACACCGGCAGTTAAGACAACGATGTCTCCCTTTTTAATAAATCCAGCTTCTTCTGTCTTATTAAGAGCATTAGCAAATAATTCATCCGCTGTATTACTCTTATCTATCAGAATTGGATTAACACCCCACAAAAGGTTCGTCTGTCTGCAAACCTCTGGATTAACAGTACATGCTATAATTGGGCAATTCGGTTTGTATCTGGCAATCATACTTGCTGTAAAACCTGACATGGTAACAGTAATAATTGCAGATGCTTTCAAATCAACTGCAGTAGTACATGTTGCATGAGAAATTGCAGTTGTAACATCAATATCAGCTTGCATTTGCAGCCTTTTTAGTCTTGCAGCATAATCAATATCCTGTTCTGTACGTTCTGCAATTCTTGACATTGTTGTAACCGCTTCAATCGGGTATTGACCGCTTGCACTTTCACCTGACAACATAATAGCTGTTGTTCCGTCATAAATTGCATTTGCGACGTCAGTAGTCTCAGCACGTGTAGGTCTTGGATTTTTAGTCATGGACTCTAACATCTGAGTAGCTGTAATTACATGTTTACCTTTTGCAACAGCCTTCTTAATCATCATCTTCTGAATGACAGGAACCTCTTCCATAGGTACTTCTACACCCATATCTCCTCTGGCTACCATAATACCATCTGATACTTCCAGAATCTCATCCAGGTTTTTAATGCCTTCCAAGTTTTCAATTTTAGCAATTATTTTCATCTTGCCATTATTCTCATTGAGGATTTTCCTTATCTCCAATATATCTTCCTTACATCTTACAAATGAAGCTGCAAGGAAATCAAATCCCGTCTTTATACCAAAGAGAATATCATTATGGTCTACTTCACTAATGTATGGCATGGACAAATGGGCTTCTGGAACATTAATTCCTTTTTTATTTGATACAAATCCGCCATTTACAACACGACATACGATATCTTTATCTGTAACCTTTTCAACCTTCATTTCAATTAATCCATCATCAATCAAAATAGAGATTCCTTCTTTTACATCATTGACAAGGCCTTTGTATGAAATACTGGCTTTTTCATTCGTTCCCATTATCTCCTGTGTTGTCAATGTAAATGTCTGACCTGGCTTTAATTCTTCTTTACCATTTTCAAAATCTCTAAGTCGTATTTCCGGTCCTTTTGTATCCTGTAATGTTGCTATTGGCAAGCCAAGTTCTTCCCTTGCCTCTATAACCGTCTTGTATTTTTCTGCTTGTTCCTCATAGGAACCATGTGAAAAGTTAAATCTGGCAACATTCATTCCCGCTTTCATTAACTCTCTGATCTTCTCCGGGCTCTGTGAAGCAGGTCCTATTGTACATATTATTTTTGTATTTCGCATAAATTATTTCTCCTTAATTTTTAATTTCTTTTATAACTCTTATCTTTCTATCCTGCACTCCTTGTAAATGCAGATTTTTCTGTTCATATATTAAAAGCGTTCTTATAATATCATCTGTAATCACTTCTCCCGGTACCAGAATCGGTATTCCCGGCGGATACAAATTGATATAGTCAAAAGCTGTCTTTCCTATTGTATCTTCTAATAGCATTTCAGTAAATGATAATACTGATGTCTGTGCAATCGTAAACTTTGCCTCAGT
>CAZQTM010000059.1:0-11069 GCA_964595855.1 uncultured Lachnospiraceae bacterium
AGCACAGGCCTGTGGTGAAAGAACTTACCAGATTCATTATGGTTGAGCTTGACGGAACACTCAATAAGAAGAACAGTGGAAATCAGTATGAGGATTAATTTTGAAAGAGATATTTTCATGTAGTTACTTGAAATATTCTCTTTCTTTTTTTATCTATTTGTATCATATTAGAAATATGGTATAAAGAAAAAAATAGGTGGTAGTTATAGAATGAAAAGACAGTACAAAAAAAAGAGTTTGAAAAAGAAATTGTTAATTTATTTCTTATTACTATCAATTGTTCCAGTTGGGTTTGCTGCGTTTACATCTTATTATCATAATGCAAAAATAGTTAAAGAAAATAGTGACGAACTTCATACTATTAATGTAGGACAAATTAGTGAAAACACAAATGTATTGTTAGAATCATATGAGGATTTACTATATCAAATTTATACAGATGATAATATTATTGCTTTAATAGATAAAATAAATAATGGCGAAGATTTACCTGTTACAAAAAATCAACTTAGAAGAACATTAAGGGGGTTATTAAATTCGAAGGATTATGTCCGATCTATTTCTATTATTACGGATAATCGGACAATTGTAACCTATAATCAGATTTCACCTGTTAGTATACAAGATGCGTGGATTAAAAATTACAGTTTATCACAAGATGAAATTTTTAAGCTTGTTTCAACGAGTAATAAAACAAAAATTCTAAAAACAGAGTATGCAACCTCCTTTGCTTCGGAAGACTATTTTCTTTTTCACTTAGCGCATAGGATGGTTGACTATAAAGACATAGAAAGAAAAAATGGTGTTGTTATTTTAAGCATAGATGAAAAATTATTGAAGAAAACATGTAGAAATGGAAATACCAGCTTGATAGATACAATTACTTTTATAGTTGATGGAGATGGAAATATAATAAGTTTTCCAGATAGTAAAAAGATAAATGAAAAGATTGTATTAAATCAGGAACTGAGTATATTAAGAGATAATTTACAGAAATTTGTAAATAAAACAGGCTTGTTTAAAAACAATGTTAACAGTATATATCAATGCTATAATGATGAACTAAATTGGAATTTTATTGTTGCATCTGACTATGATAAAACATTAGATAAATTGGTAATACAGCGTAATTATGTTCTGACGGTATCTATTATTTCCGTAATAATTATTTTCCCTATTGTAATATTAATTACAACTCAGCTAACGGGTTCTATTAATAAGGTTGTAATGGCAATTAAAAAAGTAGGTAACGGAGATCTGGAAACTAGAATTGATATAGACAATGATATGCCACTTGAAATTGAAACGATTGCAAATCAGTTTAATGAAACATTATGTCTTCTAGGTATAGCAAATGAAAATGAAAGAGAAGCAAATAGAAAACAAAGAAATGCAGAAATAGCAGCTTTAGAAGCACAATTAAATCCCCATTTTTTATATAATACGCTGGACACCATAAACTGGATGGCAATTGATAAAAGTGACTTTGAAATAAGTAATGCGATAAACTCATTGGCAGAGATTCTTAGATATGCAATTGATAATAGCAATGCAGTGGTATTGGTTAGAGATGAAATAAACTGGCTAAAAAATTATATTTTTTTACAACAAACACGCTTAAAAAATACATTTGAATGTAATATGCATATTGAAAACAGTATATATGATTTGAAAATACATAAGTTATTATTACAGCCTTTTATTGAAAATACTTTAATACATGGCTTTGAAGGCGTGAAAAGAAAGCACATTTTAACTGTAGAAATGAATGAAATAAATAATTATATATCAATTTGTATTAAAGACAATGGAAAAGGAATTGAACCATCAATTTTAAAGCAAATAAATAAAGGTGTTTATGTAAAGACAAGTGGTAAAAATCATATTGGTTTAGAAAATGCAATTGGACGTATCCATATGTATTATGGTGAACAGGCAAAAGTAACGATAAAGAGTATATATGGAGAAGGAACCCAAATTGATATCAGAATACCTTTGGAGGTATGCCACAATGAAAATTGTTGTAATTGAAGATGAAATAAGAATTAGAGAAGGAATCTGTAAATTAATAGAAAAGACAATGAAAGAACATGAAATCATTGGAACAGCGGAAAATGGATTGGAAGGTTTAAAACTAATCAATGGGGTTAATCCGGATCTAATTATTACAGATGTTAGGATGCCAATACTAGATGGTTTGGAAATGTTAAGAGAGTTAGATATGCACAAAAAGGGGTTTCATGCAATTGTTTTGAGTGCATACTCTGATTTCATATATGCTCAGCAAGCAATTAAAATTGGTGTTAGTGAATACCTTGTAAAACCAATTAAAGTAAATGAGCTTATGAATGCAGTAAAGGAAATAGAAAACAAAATTGTTGAGGAACATAATATAAATCCAAAGAAGTTGGGGAATCTAGAAAACATTTTTTTTAGCTTGATATATGGAGATATGAGTATTGATGAAGAATTGAAGAGCTTTATCAATAAGAGACATTTATTTAATTGTGAAAAACAGTTTGGAGAATTATATCTTTATTTAGGTGATGAGTATGAAACCAAAAATGAGAAAATACATAAGGAAATCGAAGAATTATTAAAACAGAAAGAAAATATAAAATATTCTATAGTTAAAATGGAAAAAGATAAATCTTTAATTTGTATTATTTACCAATTTATTGATGGGAAATTAATAGAAAGATGGCTTCAGAATGAAATCTTACATAGAAAGAAAGACAGGCTATGGTCTGAAAGTATCTGTATTGGTTGGACGATAATCGAAAATGTATCGGAAATGAAGAGTAGCACACTAATTTTAAAAAGGTATATGGATTGGAATATTTCTTTGGGAGAGGCTGTTATTATTTCTTATCCTAAAATTCTAAATGTACAGACTATGGTATGTGTATATCCTATAGAGATAGAGAACAAAATTAAAATTGCATTGTGTTCCCATAATCTTGATAAAATGAGAACATACATAAATAAGTTTGAACAATACTTTGAAGAAGGTTCTCTTTATTGTCCAAAAGAAATAAAGGATTCTTATGTACGATTCATCTGGTGTATTATCAATCTTTCCAAGGAAATTGGAATATTCCATTCTAATGATTTTGAGCATCATATTATTTTAGATAGGGTTATGAATTCCGTTAGTAGAAGTGAATTAAAAATAATAATTAATGATATAGTAAATTGCATTTCTGAAATGTCAGGTGAAAATCAGGTTTCGTTAGTCGTAAAACGTGCAGACAGTTTAATACATGAGTTTTATTTGACGGGAATTACTTTAGATGAAATTGCAGCTAAGTTGAATATTACACCAGAATATTTGAGCACATTATTTAAAGAACAAATAGGTATTAATTTCACTACATATGTAAAGGAATTACGTATAAAAAAAGCAAAAGAGCTACTGATAGGTACTCAATTAAAACTTTATCAGATAGCACAGCAGGTTGGATATACAGATTCAAAATATTTTAGTAAAGTATTTAAGGAGTGTACAGGGCAGCTCCCAGCTGATTATAGAAAAACAAATAAATGATATTAGAATATTCCACCTTTTAAAGATTTGTCTTATATTTTTTATTTTAAAAATTCAGTATCCTTATATTATCAAATTTATATTAAAGGAGGAACACATGAAGAAGGTATTATCTTTAATAATGGTATCGGCAATGGTGGCATCATTACTGTCGGGCTGTGGCAGTACAAAAACAGAGAATGTGGTAGCGGAAACAGAAGGGGTAAAATCAACTGAGTCTGCAGATGTACAGAATTCAGAAGTAGCGGATGAATCAGAAGCGTCAGGTGATGTAACAATTTGGTATTATTGGGAAACTGAAGGACACCAGAAAGCATTGGATAAGATTATAACAGATTATAATGCTTCTCAGCAAAATGTTACTGTTCAAGCAAAATATGTTCCATTTGCTGATTTTAAGAAACAGTTATCAATCGGAGCATCAGCGGGAGAACTTCCAGACATTGTAATTCTTGATAATCCAGATCATGCTTCATATGCTGCAATGGGTATTTTTGCAGATATTACAGGAAAATTTGATGTAAGTAATTATTACGAAGGACCTGTAAATTCCTGTACACTGGATGGTAAACTGTATGGTGTTCCATTTGGAAGCAACTGCTTATGCTTATTCTACAATGAAGACATGTTAGCAGAAGCTGGTTGTAAAGTTCCAACAACATGGGATGAATTAGCAGACACAGCTACAAAATGTACAAAAGGCTCAAGATATGGATTTGCATTCAGCAGTCTTCAGAACGAAGAAGGTACATTTAACTTTTTGCCATGGGTATGGTCAACTGGCGCAACTTCTTATGAAATTAATTCTGAGGGTGGAATTAAGGCATTAGATTTTGTGGGAAATCTTGTTAACTCTGGTGCAATGACAAAAGAAGCTATTAACTGGACACAGGGTGATACTATGAATCAGTTTATATCTGGAAATCTTGCAATGATGATTAATGGAACATGGCAGGTGCCAACTATGCGTGAACAAGTTCCAGAGTTAAAATGGAATGTAGCCCCAATTCCACAGGATGCAAAGCAGGCTTCAGGTTTAGGCGGTGAGAATTATGCAGTTATTGCAGGGGGTAATGAAGATGCAGCTGTAGATTTCTTAAAATATGCAACATCTGGCGAGACTTGCTTATATATGATGAATGCAATGGGATACATATCAGCAGACAAAACAATTGCAGAGGGACAGTTTGATGGAGATCCAATATATCAGACTTTCGTAGACGAAATGCAATATGCAAATGCTAGAGGACCATTACCAGAATGGCCAGATGTATCAGATGCAATTTCTCTTGCCTTTAATGAGGTTATTACAGGCGCAAGCACATCCCAAGATGCAGCAGCTAAGGCACAGACAAGTATAGACTCTATTTTGGGAAAATAATAAAGAATAATTATAGAGTCTAGATGTAAAAAAGGAGCAAGGATTACACGATAAGCGTGAAAACTTGCTCTTTCATTTTAACGGAGGACAGATAATGTGAGAAAATTCATTAAATCATTAAAGTTTAGCAACAGTGGCTTCCTATTTGTTTTACCAGCATTTTTATATATGTTATTTTTTGTTGGATATCCAATTGTAAGTAATTTTTGGTTGAGTCTACAGGATGTAACAGTAAGAACTTTGATGGATAATCATAAACCTTTTGTTGGACTTAAAAATTATATAGAGCTTTTTAAAATGGATAATGTACTTATGGTATCGTTGTGGAATACACTATTATTTACGGTTTCATGTTTGGTTTTCCAATTTATTATTGGTTTTACATTAGCATTACTTTTTAAAAGGAAATTTACGATGTCAAAATCGATGAGAGGATTATTAATGATGCCATGGATGATTCCAATTACAATTACTGGACTGATTTTTAAATTTATGTTTGGAACAGATGTAGGTATCATAAATTACTTTCTCAAAGCAGTAGGACTAATTACGAATAATATCGATTGGCTTACAAATGCAGATACAGCTATGATTGCAGTAATTATTGCAAATATATGGATTGGAATTCCGTTTAATATGATATTAATTTCGACAGGTCTGACCACCATTTCAAAGGAACTGTATGAGAGTGCAGCAATTGATGGAGCTAACAAATTTAAAGCGTTTATTAAGATAACATTACCATTACTTAGACCAACAATTGAATCAGTTCTAATTCTTGGATTTATTTATACTTTTAAGGTATACGACTTGATTTATGTAATGACAAGCGGAGGTCCGGTCAATGCTACACAAGTATTATCAACATATTCATATAAGCTGTCATTTGAATTGTTCAAATATAGTAAAGGTGCCTCTGTAGCTAACATTTTATTTGTTATTTTATTTTTTGTAAGTCTGGTGTATTTAAAATATGTGTATACGGAGGAAGAAACATAATGGATGATGAGAAAAAATTACGCGGAAAAGAAAATGTCATATGTTGCATTATTGCAATAATTCTTTTTTGCATATTACTTTTTCCAATATATTGGATATTCATAACTTCATTGAAAACCGAACAGGAAATATTTCAAATCCCACCAACTTTCAGACCGCATATCTTGAATATGAAGTCTTATCTTGTACAGCTTGAAAATGGTGATTTTAATATGTTTCGCTCTTTTGGCAACAGTTTACTCATATCCCTAGGTGCTATGTGTATATCAATTATTTTGGCGGTGCCGGCATCCTATGGAATAGCAAGGTATCAATTTAAAGGAAAACGTTTGATTATATTAGGATTTTTAGTGACTCAGATGCTGCCAGTATCTGTTTTATTGACACCTTTATTTATCATGTTTCGCAATATGCATGTGTATAATACTTTGTGGTCTACAATTTTTGCAGATTCAACAATTGGGATACCATTTTCCATTTTGATTCTAAAAAATTATTTTGCTTCGATTCCAAAAGAATTAGAAGAAGCAGCATATATCGATGGTTGCACACGACTTTCGGCATTTACTCGTGTCTTGATACCGGTTGCGAAACAGGGGGTTGTAGTCTGTGGTATATTTTCCTTCTTGTATGCATGGGGAGATTTAGCTTATGGAATGACATTTATTCTTGATCAGGAAAAACGTCCTATTACGGCTGGGATTTTTAATTTTATGGGACAGTATGGTACTAAATGGAGTTACTTATCAGCTTTTGCAATTGTAACAATTATTCCAGTAGCTTTAATTTTTATTTTTATGCAAAAATTTATCATTAGCGGAATGACAAGTGGAGCTGTAAAAGGATAAGAAAGGAATGGTGAGCAGATGATAACTAAAGGCTACAACAAACTTATATATAGTTATGATGGTGAAAATGTATGGATAGAAGCATGGGGAAAAGATGCGTTACGTATTAGGGCAACAAAATGTAGTGATTTGCCACTTGAGGACTGGGCACTACTTGAAATACCAGAGCAACAATCCATTATTACCATTGAAGAAAAAGGAACTATAGTAAATGG
The DNA here is from genome assembly GCA_964595855.1 of uncultured Lachnospiraceae bacterium. GTDB lineage: Bacteria > Bacillota > Clostridia > Lachnospirales > Lachnospiraceae > RGIG8767. The sequence continues at coordinate 6,991 of CAZQTM010000059.1, forward strand.
AAAAATAACAGCTACTATTTCTAAGGCTGGTAAGATAGAGATATATAATCAGAATCAAAAATTACTTTTAGAGGAATATTGCAGAAACAGAAAAGATGTTACTGATTCAAAATGTAGTGCAATTGAGGTGGAAGCAAGAGAGTTCAAACCAATTGTTGGTGGGGATTATCATTTAACTACGCGGTTTGAGTCTTTAGATACTGATGAAAAAATTTATGGAATGGGACAGTATCAACAGCCATTTTTAAATCTAAAAGGGTTAGATTTAGAGATGGCTCATCGAAATTCACAATCAAGTGTACCTTTTTTATTATCCTCACGAGGATACGGATTACTATGGAATAATCCGAGTGTGGGAAGGGTAGTATTTGGAAAAAACATCATGTCATATGAAGCATATTGTACAAAATTATTGGATTACTGGGTAGTAGCTGGAGATAAACCAGCTGAAATTGAAGAGAAATATGCTGAGGCTACAGGAAAAGTTCCTATGATGCCAGATTATGGTCTTGGATTCTGGCAATGTAAATTACGTTATCAGACACAGGAAGAACTACTAAATATAGCAAGAGAGTATAAAAAAAGAAATCTACCTCTAGATGTTATTGTAGTGGATTTCTTTCATTGGGCAAAACAGGGTAATTGGAAATTTGATAAAGATTACTGGCCACAACCACAAAAAATGATTGAAGAACTAAAGCAAATGGGAATTGAGTTAATGGTATCTGTTTGGCCTACTGTTGAGAAAGCATCTGAAAATTATGAAGAAATGCTGGAAAAGGGTTATTTAATTCATACAGAAAAAGGATATCGTGTTGGATTAGATTTTCAGGGTCCAACTATTCATATTGATGTAACAAACCCTGATGCGAGAAAATATTTATGGAATAAAATAAAAAAGAATTATTATAACTATGGAATAAAAATATTTTGGTTAGATGAAGCAGAACCTGAATACTCGGTCTATGATTTTGATAATTATAGATATTTCTTGGGAAGTAACCTTGAAATTGGCAATATTTATCCAAGAGAATATAGCAAAGCTTTTTTTAATGGTATGAGTGAGGAAGGGCAGGATAATATTGTTAATCTGGTGCGTTGTGCATGGGCTGGAAGTCAGAAATATGGTGCACTGGTATGGTCGGGTGATATTGCATCAAGCTTCGAAAGTATGAGAAACCAATTAGTAGCAGGTCTTAACATGGGGATTGCAGGAATTCCATGGTGGACAACAGATATTGGCGGATTTCATGGTGGTAACCCAGATGATGAAAATTTCAGGGAACTTTTCGTAAGGTGGTTTCAGTGGGCAACATTTTGTCCTGTTATGCGTTTACATGGTGACAGAGAACCAAGACAGCCAATGCAAGGAAATACAGGAGGTGCATCTTGTTGCTCAGGGGCTCCAAATGAGGTTTGGAGCTATGGTGAAAAAGTATATGAGATATGTTGTAAGTATTTACAAATAAGGGAATCAATGAGGGATTATACCAGACGATTAATGTTAGAGGCACATCAAAACGGAACACCTGTAATGAGAACATTATTTTATGAGTTTCCAAATGATGATACGAGTTGGTTAATTGAAGATGAGTATATGTATGGAGATTTGTATCTAATTGCACCTATTCTTTATTTAGGTTTAAAGAAAAGAAAAATATATCTGCCTAAAGGGGTTATGTGGAAAGATATGATATCAGGTAATATATATAATGGAGGTTCTTTCATAGAGAAAGAAATAAATATTGAATCAATCCCTGTATTTAAAAAAGAAGATTAGGAAAGGTTATTATGGAGACCACAATAAAAGAAATTGCATTAAAAAAAATTCATATAGAAGATTCATTTTGGAGTTCACGTCAGAAATTAATAACGGATGTTGTATTACCATATCAGGAAAAAATATTAAGTGATGAAATTCCAGAAATTGAAAAAAGTCATGCCTTTGCAAATTTTAAAATTGCAGCAGGAATGGAAAAAGGTGAATTTTATGGAATGGTATTTCAAGATAGTGATGTGGCAAAATGGCTAGAGGCTGTTGCATATTCTCTAAGTATAAAAGTAGATAAAGAATTAGAAAAAAGGGCAGATCAGGTAATTGATACGATTGTTAAGGCTCAACAACCAGATGGCTATTTGAATACTTATTTTACAATTAAGGATCCTGAGCACAGGTGGACAAATTTACATGAATGCCATGAATTATATTGTGCAGGGCATATGATGGAGGCAGCAGTTGCTTATTTTGAAACTACAGGGAAAAATACATTACTTAATGTTACGGAGCGACTTGCAGATCACATTGAACAGAAATTTCATAATGAACTGTATCATGGTATTCCGGGACATCAAGAGATAGAAATTGGATTACTTAGACTTTATAAAGTAACCGGAATAAAAAGATATTTAGATTTGACAAAATATTTTATAGATGAACGAGGAAAAAATCCAGAGTATTTTATTGAAGAGACAAAGAAAAGAGGGTGGAAACATGAAATCATGGATCCATACAATACAAAATATAATCAGACATATGCTCCGGTAAGAGAACAGAAAACAGCAGAAGGTCACAGTGTGCGTGCAGTTTATATGTATACTGCAATGGCAGATTTAGCAAAAATTACAAATGATACTAAGCTGTATCAAGCATGTCGTAAAATTTGGGATAACTTGGTAACAAAAAAAATGTACATAACTGGTGGAATAGGATCTAATTCAGAAGGCGAATCATTTACAATAGATTATGATCTTCCCAACGATTCAGTGTATGCTGAGACCTGTGCTTCAGTGGGATTGGCATTCTTCGCAAGAAAAATGCTTGATATAGAAGTAACCAACAGATATACGGATATTCTAGAAAAGGTACTTTATAATGGAATACTTAGTGGTATGCAAGCTGATGGCAGAAAATTTTTCTATGTAAACCCACTTGAAGTAAATCCTGGTATCTCGGGTGTTCTATTTGGATATAAACATGTATTACCGCAGCGTCCTAATTGGTATGCTTGCGCATGTTGTCCCCCCAATGTTGCAAGAATAATAACTTCACTTGGAAACTATGCATGGAGTGAAAGTGAAGATATCGTCTATTCTCATTTGTATCTGGGAGGTACCGTGAATTTAAAACATGCAAAGATAGAAGTAAAATCACTTTTCCCTTGGGAAGGGAATATACTTTATCGGATAAATGAGATTAATACAAATAATAAGTTTACAATATCTTTTCGTATTCCCTCCTATGCTAGAGATGCATATCTATTTCTTAATGATATAAAAATCTCATACACGGATATAACGAAAGATGGATATGTCTATTTAGAACGCTTTTGGAAAAAAGGTGATAAAGTAAGGATTATTTTTGAAATGCCGGTTAGAAAAATACATTGCAACTCACTTGTTAGGCATAACATTGATTGCGTTGCATTAATGCGAGGACCAATTGTTTATTGTTTTGAAGGCACTGATAATGGAGAAAATCTGCAGGAACTTCATGTTTTAAAAAATGGAACGGTTGAACTTATCAATAAAGACGATGACTCTTTATGTGGAAAGGTAGAATTACTAGTAGAGGGAACACGTATATATTCTAGAGATAGTTTATATTTTGAAGGGAAATTTGAACGTGAAGATTGTAAATTAAAAGCAATACCTTATTATGCATGGGGAAACCGTGGATTGAATCAAATGAGGGTGTGGATGCATGAAGATAAAGGAGATATATAGGGAGATACTAAACAAAATTAAACAAAGAAAATTAAAGTCAACGGTTCACTGGAAAGTATAACAGGTGGAGATTTAACTATTCAAATGATGCAAATAATTTAACAAATTCAGTTACAATTATTAAAGTTAAATAATATATAAAAAAGTACTCAGAAATGAGTATTTTTTTATTTGTTCAAATTAGTTTATTAACCATTGAACTTTATTAATAAATGTGTTATAGTTTGAATATGAAAATTGAACATTGAACTTAAATTGAACTTTATACTTATAAATGATTGATTTAGTATGGAGGAGAATCATGAAAAAAGAAACATTTGCAAACAGATTAAAGAGTGCAATGTACAAACAAGGCA
>CAZQTM010000060.1:0-11029 GCA_964595855.1 uncultured Lachnospiraceae bacterium
AAAAAAACTAGAAGCTACAATAATATAGTCAAACTCCATCTGCTTAATTTCTTTGGGTGAAATAATTGGGCTTGTATCAAATTGGAAATATGTACTATTTTCTCTTTCAATGTATGCCACTATTTTGATTGCTTCTGTTTTCTCAAGCACATGTAAAACCATATCGTAATGCTTCGCAAAGTAACTACCTTTTCCCCAAACAAGTACTCTGTCCGCCATTCTACTCCCTCCTATATAATGAAAAAAAAGGTAATGCATTATAAAAAAGTCCATCGGTGAGTTTGTAAGTCATAAATCTTGCCAGTTTAAATACATTTTTTTCAGGAGCATACAAACCGCACTCTTTACAAATAAAGGGGATTTTTCCTCTTTCAAAGCTTTTGCGAAAATTTACTGATTCCTCTCCCTGCCAAACTTCAAGAATACTTTGTTTCTTCATATCACCTACCACAACGGTTGCGTTCCAATCTATGCACCCACAACCTAGCACCCTCCCATCCGGAATAACTGCCAGCGATATATTTGCCCCATTACAATTTTCTCTTTTATTTTCATTATTCTTTTTATATAATTTAGCCCCTTTAGGTAAGTCTTCCTGCTTTATAGAGCCAAACCAGGAAAAAAATATTTGTTTTGCATCTCTTTCTACAAACATTCCTGTTAATTTTTTATAATAAGCATCTTTTCTTAGTTTATTTAAATCATAAGTTCTAAAATAAAGATGAACCATTATGTTTAAATGCTTTTTCTTTATTATTTTGTACACTCTATTTATCTGTTCCTGTAAAACTTCAAATGCATCTATTCCTGCCATCTCTTTATAATCTTTCGCTGTAATTCCCTCCACTGATATTTGTAGCAAGTTAAATGTAGACAATATTTTTTCAACCTCATCATCATTATACTTTTTTAAAGAAATTAGGGGAGTCGTAGAATATATATATAACTTTTTCTTATATCTATTTAATATTTCTAACCGTTGCATTAATAGAGGATCTGCTAAAAAGTCAGATTGCATAGATCCAATTCCTATTACTCCACCTCCTATTGTATAATAGTCTTTGCATATTTTATGAAATAACTTTATGGACATTGTTTTCGGTTTTCTATCATATAGTCTATTACAACAAAATCTACATTTCATTGGGCACCAGTTAATTGTTTCTATATTAATATCAATCGGTCTCTTTTTCTGTATATATTTCATTCTAAGACTTGCCAGATGCCCTAATATTTTATCTGCTACTTCTTCCATTCTCTCTAGCACCATTCTAATATGTTCCTCCTACTTTTGGATAATCGCAACTGTGTTCGCCCATAGCGGACCATATTTTTTCAAATCGTTTCTCTTTGTTTTTACTACCCATACATTTTCATAGCTGTTTCTGCTATAAACAGTCAGATATTTAGAATCTAAATGTTTTCTCGTCCAGCTGTCCAACAGTTTGTTATGACCATATGGATAAGTAATCAGGCAATGCGAAGCATTTTGAAAAATATATTTAATTGCCTGTATGCTATTTTTTCCTTCTGAAATTCCATATTCGTTCATTCCCACATGTTCAACTGTTGATATGCTAAGAACCTTCTTGTCTTTCAAATCAACCTCAAATAGTGATTTATGGATAGTTACCCTTTTGTGTTTATCTGCTGGGTCGACAACTTCGTTAATGATTCCCGGAAAATAATATGGAGTCACCGCCCCTATTTCAATTAAATCATCTTTGTTTTCACTCAGCCATTTTTTTGCAATTGCCAGCTCTAATCCCCGCTCTGTCATTCTTTCATTTATTTTCCCACAGTTAAATCTATTCTGATACAATTTCAACTGCTCGCCTTTATAGCAGAAAGAATCACATGTGCTTTTAGAAATAAGATATTTTCCAATTTTTTTATTCCATATCCTTTTATGCTTTAAAAATATATTTTCCAGTACTCTGCTATAATAATTATATTTTCTCATGCCTCAACGTCCTCTAATAACAACGAATTTATTCCGTCTTTATAAACATGTTTGTTACATAAAATTTTATTAATTGGTTCTCGCTGTAACATGTAATTCCATATTTCCAGATGCTTTATAGCATAATTTTTCCATGTCCACTCCTGAACAGAATTTACTAGCTGCTCACGTTCCCTCTTTATGTCGTTTAATGTTTCAACAAAATCACTTACTGTTTCACAAGCATGCGTAACTCCGCCTTTGGCATCAAGATGATATCCTTGAGGGGTCACTATTGTTTTCACTCCTGCATCAAGTGCATCCATAAATCCGCCTGAACCCTCATCCATTCCAAAGAAAATATAGTAATCAAGTGATGGCATTAGTTTCAAATATTCATCGTAATTAAAATCATTGTGATATTCCACTTCAAATCCTTGTTCTCTCATATCTGCAACAATATCTTCCCAACCTGATCCCATAATTTTAAAAGCGAAATATTGATTGTCAATTTCCTTACAGATATCCAATAGCGCATTTACTCTTTTTCGATTGTCATTATGCAGTTTATGGGTTATTCCCAATACATATTTCTTGATAGGCATTGTCCTGTCATGCCCTGGGTTTATATAACACAGGCGAGAATAATCGACTCCATATCTCATTAATTTGTCCATCACTTCCTTTGACATACAAATACACATTCCGGCATATTCTGCTTGATGTTTTATTAATTCTGTTTTTCTTATGCTGTCTACATGGGTTACCATAACCGTATCATTCTTCGCAGTCCGTAATCCTTTAAATCCTAAATAATTAATATGATGATTAATATCCGCATATGGATCACGTTCTGAAGCGATATCAGATTCTACTCCAAGTTTCCGTAAATTCTCATCTAATTTGAAAGCATATTTTGAAAGAATCCACCCACTTCTTTCATATGATACAATTCGAACTCTAAGTGGCTTTTGAATCGTTTTTACATTATACGGTGTATTCGCAGGTATTCTTTGAAAAGCAATATTATCAAAAAAATTAAATACTACCGCATCTATTTCACATTTTGTAAATTCTTCACATACTTCTTCAAAAATTCTCTGTTTGTCTTTTATGCAAACCAAAATATAAAGTTTCTTCTTATACTTCTTTAAATCTTCCAGTCCTATTACCTGTATCCCGTTTAAATTTTGTATGCTTTCAAAATTTTTATCACAAAATGCTGCCACTTTCCCTATATATGAATATGCTTCTTTTCCTGCTGTTCCCGCACCATATATAATAATATCATTTTGGTGCTCCCCCATTATTTTCCCAAAATCATCTGTTCTATCCGCAATTGTAATCATCGCAACTATTACCCTTCTCTATTGTAAAATTGTATGCAATACTTCCGATACGATTTGTATTTGTTCTTTTCTTATTCCAAGACCACTAGGAACATAAAATCCTCTTTCTGATAATTTATCTGCATTCGGACAATATTCATTTTGAAAATATCCCATTTTCAAAAGAATTGGTTGTTTATGAATTGGATAAAAAAAAGCTCTTGTACCAATTTTTTCCTCTTTCATTTTATTCATAAAATACTGTGCATTATCTTTAATATTATCTTTTAGTACAATCCCATAAACCCAATATATGTTCTCGCAGTAATCTGTTCTTTCAAGTGGTTTCTTTATTCCCTCTATATCTTTCAACATCTCATTGTATTGATATCCAATTTGTCTTTTTCTTATTACGGTATCGTCCAGATATTCCAGTTGAGCCGTCCCCAATGCTGCCTGCATGTTCGTCATTCTGAAATTACTACCGATTTCTTCATGAATATAACGTTTCTGTGGCTGAAAGCAGAGATTGCGAATCAACTTACTGCGTTCAAATAATGTCTCATTATCGGTAAGTATCATTCCTCCTTCTCCACAGGTAATATGCTTATTAGCATAAAAACTGAAAATACTGATATCTCCAAAGCTACCGCATTGCTTTCCTTTATAAGTCTGTCCATGTACTTCTGCTGCGTCTTCAATAATTTTCAGCCCATACTTTTTTGCTAATTTTATAATGGAATTTATCTTTACCGTAAGTCCATATATATGTACCATCATAATCGCTGACGTGTTTTCTGTGATTTTTTCTTCTATTAGATTTTCATCCATATTCCATGTATCTTCATCGCAGTCTACAACCACCGGTATCAATCCAGCTTTGATAATTGCCTGAGCACAAGACATAATGGTAAATGCCGGCAATATTACCTCTGTCCCTTTTTTCAAATCCAATGCCTGCATGGCTGTTTCCAGTGCTGCGGTTCCACTACTTACCGCAATTCCATATTTCCGTCCTACGTACGCCGCCATATTTTCTTCAAATCTTTTTACAAAAGGTCCTTCGCTTGAAATCCACATGGTTTCCAGACATTCATTTAAATATTTTTTTTCATTTCCACATAATAAAGGTTCATTTACAGGTATAAAATCATGCATTCTTATATTCCTCCTTTATTATTGGTTTATCTACTTTATACTCAAATCTTGTTTTATCTGCTTCTCCCGCATAAGGTCCTTGCTTTACTTCAAACATTTCCAGTTCTTCTAAAACCTCAAAGCCATGTCCACCCGATGCAAGCATAATTACATCTCCAGCTTGTAAAATATAACTTTCCAAGTATTTTCTTTGACTGTCAAAAAAATCAATCCGTACTTTTCCTTTTTTAATAAACAATACTTCCTGTGTATAATAAACCTGTCGATGTACCGTATTGTGTACATGTGGCTCAATTATCTTCCCTTCGGGATGATGCATATACGCCAACTGTTGGGAATATTCATTTGGGGTACAAAAATGTATTCCCTCTTTCTCAAAGTCATGTTCAATAATAATTGCTAATACTTCTTTTCCGTTTTTAATTTGAAATGGCATAGTTTTTCCTCGCTGTTTATCATATTTTTTGTACAATAAAAAAAGCAGTCCATGAATCAAAATCAGGTTCGGCAAGTGTTTTACAATCCACACACTTTATTAATTTCAAGCCATTTAATTCCAAATACTTCTGGACTTCTGGTGTAAATAAATACCTCATTCGATGCGTTTCACGAATTCTATCTTCTATCTTTTTCTCTTTATCTAGAATATGAATATCATAATTTACATCTACAATATTTTCCTGTAAATGCATTACAGGTTCTGCAATTCTGATAATTTCTTCTGTCTCAGTCTGCACTCTCTTTACTCTAACTTCAGGCAAGTCTCTTAAAACACCCACTCCATACCATGCGTCAAAAATAAATATTCCATTTGGCAATAAATGTTTTGCTACAGTTTGAAATGTATCATTTAAATCTTTATTGGATGTCTGATAACTGATTACATGAAATAAGGATAAAATAACAGGATACTTTTTCCCATTTTCAAAATTTCTGATATCGGCTATTTCATACGTTAATGGCAAATCCGCTTTTTTTTCCTCAGCAATGCTTATCATTTCGCTACTCATATCCACGCTGTCTATATGATATCCATATTTTACCAGCTCCCTGTCATGTTTTCCCGTTCCACAACCCAGCATCAACATATCTTTTTCCATGCTGTACTCTTCCACTAAATTTTTAATATCCTCTGCTTCTTTTGGATAGTTTTTTCCCAAATTTAACGTATCGTAAACTCTAGCATATTTTTTAAAATTACCCATTTTTTTCCTTCTTTCGTTCTATAAATCAAATCTCGTAAATGACTTCCTCTAAAGAGATAATTGGAAAATCAATTTTTGAGGATAATATTTCCTCAATCTCCTGAAAAGCATATGATGCTGTAACAATTATAACATCTACCGGTTCAAAATCGTCTTCCTCCGGATCTATTACTCCTACTTCTGCATATGTTGAGGCTGCGTTTTTGTCTACCGTATATAGGACTTCAATGTTGGAATTTTTTAATTCCTCATATAAACGGTTTCCCATTTCTCCCATTCCGTAAATGGCTATCGTTTTATAGCCATTGTCTATGAAATATTTTTCCAGACTTTTGCCTTCTTGTTTTAAAATCAGCCATTGATTTAACATATTATAATAAGACTTGAATTTATCTACTTTTTCCGCTTTCTTTTTTATCACCTTTTCTTCCATCACTCCTGTCGCTATCGCTGCAGTCATTGCTCCTAAAATTCCTGACAATACTGCAATTGTTCCCTTTTTCATTTTATATCCTCCTATTTTTGTTTTTTTATTATTGTTTTATAATAATGAAGCAATTGCGGAATACTATATTCCGGATATAATCTTTTAATCCTTTTTTTTGCATTACACCCTATCTTTTCTTTTTCCCTATTATCCAATTCCATTACTTTTTGCATAGCTTCCAATAAACTATCTGCATTACCCATTTCAAAAAGAAATCCATTTTTTCCATCGGTAATCAACTGTTCATAGCTGGCACCATCGGTTCCAATTACTATTTTCTGATAGTCCATGGCTTCCATACATGCATTTGATATGTTTTCTTTATAAGAAGGCATTATAATCGCTGCAGCATTTTGTATAATTGGAAAAAGCTGTTTTTGCAATAACTCTTTTATATAAATGCCTCTTTCTTCTCCCACTTTATTCCTGACCTTTTTCAAGGTAGATTCTCCATTTACCTTACAATCTCTCCCAATAAATACTAGATAACAGTCTCTATTTTTTTCCAAAAAGCGCTTTGCACCCTCTGCAATAACAAGCACTCCTTTAGATGGTTCTATTCTTCCATAATACAATAAATACTTTTTACCTTCTAAAAGATTGGAATAAACCGAACTGTCCATATCCTTAACATCATTATAATAAGGGGTTTCCATAACCAACACCTTTTTCCCTATGTCTTTGCCTAATGCATTCGCCAATATTCTGCTTGGTGCATACACATTATTCATTCTTCTTGCAGCATTTCTCTCCAAAAACGAAAAAAGTGCCACTTGTCTTTTGGAATATTCAAGACAAGAATCATAAGTAAATTTAAAATAAGAGGACATTCTCATAACCGCAGGTGTTTTTATATGATGAAAAATTCCATTTCCACTATGTCCCGCATATTGTATAATATCAAATTTTTGTGTTCTACATATTTTATGAATTGTTTTTTGAATTTCAATCTCTCGCAGTAGCGGTTCCATAAAGTAAATGTAAATATCGTTTTCCGATACCGATAAATTTGTCGCAACTTTATATATCGTCAGACCATCCAGCGTTACTTTCTGACTGCTCTGGTATCCTCCTGCAACAATCACTATCTCATTTCCCCATTTTTGTAATTCCTTTGCTACCCTATATAAATAATTAACCATACCTCCGCTTGGTTTTCCTTTTTCCACAAACGCAGGAGTTACAAACATTATTTTCATCTGTTTTCCTCACTTCAAGTCCAATGTTTTCATGAGACTTCTATAATTTCCCAATTATTCATATAGATGTCCTTTATCATTTTTTCTTCTTTTTTGCTAACCCGAAGCCATTTTGAGGGTGCAACCACTATTTTTTCCTTATATTCACATAAATACTGAGCCCACCAGCTAAAGGAACTATTTGCCAAGATAAAATGCTTACAGGACTTCATTAAACGAAGTTCTTCATAATCTGTATTTTCAAGTTCTACATATTTAACTTCATAATTTGTAAAATCATAATTTTTTTTAATCCACTTTATATCTGTAAGGCTTGTTGAAAATATATAAAAAATAGGATTTTTACTTATACTGCTTATTTTTTGCATTGCTCTTTGATAATAGCTTTCTTCACAAATGTAATTCGTCTTCTTAAATCCGCTGCTCAAATAATCCCCACGCCTAATATGTACACATACTGCATTTTCGCTTTTTATTATCCGAATCATTTTTCTATTTTCTTCTGACGGCTCTATTTTGAAGCAAAACTCTTTTTTTATTTTTGACTCTATACCACGGAAATACTTTTCACTCATAAATAATCCATCTACAAACTTAATTTTCTTTTTGCTCATAATGCACTTGTAATATTGAAACATAGCATCTAATCTGTAAAGACCCTTTTTACTATATCTTTCAAAATCTTCCTGTTTTATCACCTTATCTTCACGTTTAGAATCTCTTATTCTATATAAAAATTCGAATATTGTCGATTCCTTTTCATTTAACGTTCTTACATTTTTGCTTAGTTCAAAGCAGTTTAATGCATATTCTCTTTTGGTACTTCCCGATTCATTCTTCTTCAGTTCATAAATACTAAGCCAAATTGGCTCCTTATAGTATTCCTGCAATGCTCTGGAAAATGCATATTCAAACATCTGATTTCCAAGTCCTCCGCATAACTTTACAACAATCATTGTTTATCTTCTCCTTATAAGCATCTGAAAATAATCTCTTTTTCATACTTCGTATCTTGAATTTCTTGAATTCTCTCTCCTCCGAGAACTTCATTCACACTCTTTTGAGGAATATCAATTCGTTCATTGCAACCGCGCAAAAACCATTCATACTCGATATCCACATGTCCTATATCTATCGCCTGATAGCCTCTCATTGCTAAATCATACGTCATTATAGTAGCCGCTGGTCCAAGTGCTGTCAGATAAATCGGATTGTCTACTTGAAATATTTGAGGCACTTCACATGCCTTTTCAAAAATCTCATCATATTTTTTAAATGCATTTTTTTCCGGAGCCAAAATTCTTTTTACTGATAATGCTTCCCCCAATAAATCATTACCTACTCCGAACCTTGTTCCTCTGCCTTCTATCAGTATTACATTTCTATTCTTCCAGATACTTTTTAATTTTCGAAACTTATCGCCTGCTTTTTCTTTCTCTTTATATATAATGTAAGGTCTTGTCAGATAGGCATCATAATATGTTCTTTTCATATCCAAACATTCCATTATTTCATTTCTTTTTTCAGGTGTCAGATACTTTCTTATTCCGTAAGCTGCATCGTCTTCATACATTTCCAACGAACCATAAACATCAGCAATCCCAATTAATACTTTTGCTTCTTCGGACTGTAATACCTCCTTTAGTCTTTTGGATAGCTTTTCCGACTTTTGCTGAAAACCTGCTCTATCTCGCTGAAATATTATTTCAAACTCTCCATCTCCAAAACGTACCAGTGATTTTTGTTCCTGCACAACTTTATCTATTGCAGCCTCTCCTGAGTCAATCAAGGGAGTAGTAACATTCCTTAATTCTTCCGGCAATTCATACTTTATATTTTGTAAGCGCAATCGGAAGTCCTCTCTCATTTTTTCCATTTTTTGTTCTTGTATTACAGAAAGTGCAACAAGCTTCCAATTTGCCTTTAGAATATCTTTGTATTCCAGCTCACCTAAAACAATATCTTTGTCAAAAAAAGAAATGATTTTTTCTTTGGATATTTTAAACTCTATTAAATTTCTATAAATTTGTTTATAATTAATGCTTGCAATCACCACATAATCAAATTCTTTTTTTTCTACTATGCTAGGAGCATATATTATACATTCTTTGTACACTTTTCCCTGTAGTTTTACGTTATTATCAAGATATCCAACTATTTCCGCCTTGGAAAAATTAATTTTTTTTTCAAGTTCTCTACTACTTTTCCCAACTCCAAAAATAAAAATTTTTTTTTTCATTTTTCTAGCCTTTCTCATATAATCCGTTACCTTTTTGCTCGTATTACACCTTTTCTTAGTATTTTCTCCAGTTCTTCACCCCATTGAAAAAACATATATCCCTCGGAAAATTCTGTCTCATATCCATATTCTTGTAAGATTTTTTTTATTTCTTCTGCATCATGACTTTTATGATAAGTGCATACCGCCAATTTCAAATTTTCATTTTGTGTAATAACTTCCTCGGCTCCTAACAAAGCATTTGATTCTTCCCCCTCAATATCCATCTTTATAAAATGCACCTTTTCGCCCTTTAACAGAGTATCAAGCGTTGTTTTATGTTCTCCTACTTCGTTTGAAAGAAACTTTTCTATAATGACTATCTTATCCTGATAACTTCTGAATGTCTCTTTTAAAGCCTCCACCCATTTGTTGTCAGTCTCAATAAGATAAGCTTTTTGTATTTTATCAATTACATCTAAGGTAAAGAATCCTTCCGCAACCCCTGCATCTACAATAACATCATTTTCACCTATTTGATATTTTCCTGCCAAATATTTATGGGGTGATTTTTCATCTTGTTCAATCGTAAGATGTCGCAAATATTCTTCTACTTTTGACGCTTGTGTATATTCATTGCTAAAATACATTTTTTTATCCTTCCAGATTGCATAAAACATTTTTTTTTCATCATCATACTCTACTTTGAACTTTTCATTTTTATACTTTTCTGGAAAATCATAATTAAATGTCTGTAACCCATTGGCTTGTATTCGCTTTAGAATAGCACATATCTCTGGTTCTGAACTTCCTTGGTATTCCTCAATCAATCTCTTTTCGAGCGGATACATTGCATAAGAATAATCCTCAATCATTCCCTGATCAATCTTAAGCTCCGAAACAAGCTGTTCCTTTATTTCTTTGTAATAAACACTTGCAATAATAATTTTATCAACATCTTCTATTTTTGAATAAGGTTTTTTTATTATAGTTCCCCAAAATTTCTGTCCCCATTTTTTTTCATTATTATCCCATATTTCTTTTATTTTTAAAGCCTTTGTCTGGTCAATAATGTTGATTACATTTCTTGCTCTCTCTCCACTTCCAAATATAATTACGTTTTTCTGCACGTCTATTTCTCCTCATATATTCCAAGATTAAATAAAAATATATTTTCAAACTCTGTATTCATAATTAACACTCCCGTTGTTCCGCATGTTACACCCGCTATAAGATAGTTACATTTACTTAGCAGTTGCATTTCTGTCAAATAATCAATTCCTTTAATATACTGGTCATTCTCTCTTTCAAACTCAATTTGACTTAACCACTTTTTATTTGTCTGTTGAAATCTTTCTCTCTGTAAATATAGCATGTTATCTCCAAATTCGTTGTGAAATGCATCAATAGCTTCTTGCGATTCTGTAGCAACATATAAATACCTAAATTCCACGTGCATTTTTTATTAGCTTAAAAGAACACTATTTCAAGA
>CAZQTM010000061.1:0-10928 GCA_964595855.1 uncultured Lachnospiraceae bacterium
TTTCTGATCAATGTATTTATAATTCTTGTGTGCTGTATTTAAGTTGATTGAAACACAATCTTCAAATAAATCCATTGTCGGATCCATCCAATCACATTTAACATACCATAAAGGTTGTCCCTCTTCGTACACCTCAAAAACTGGAAATGCCGAACCACTTCCATCCAGTTTAATTGTATAATTGTCTAATTCTCCTAAGATATATCCATTTTCATTTGCTAAATGTCGTTCATCTTCACTTGGTATTCCTGCCTCTGCAATATATAAAATTGTAGAAAAATTAACTTCACCTCTAAGCTGTGCTTTATGATATTTCTGCTCTGCAGTCGCTTCTAAAATCGAATCATGCTCACAAAAAGTTCCTACAGGAATCACCCCTCTTTGTTTCGAATCCGATGAAGTCCATATAATCGCAATTCCTAATTTTGCGGAATGACATGCAATTCCTAACTCACCAAATAAACACTGAAAAGTTCTCAAACAATACTGTCTTCTAAAGCATAAATTATACTCATCCTGTGACCAAATACCAGCTTCATCCTTTATAAGATAAATAGAAGAATATGCTTCTGTTGGTTCATCCTTAAGTTCACACTCTTCTTCATCTTTTTCATAATAAAAAGCAAATGGTTTTTTTTGAAATCTTATTTTCTTTTGTAATTCCTCTGTTAAAGTAGGATACAACAAAATATTACTTGCCATATTTCTCATCCTCCTTCTCAAAGGCAAACGATGGTTTTATATCTTTTCTTGATAAACTAACCGTAAGAATAAATTTTAATACCATCGAGTGTGGTTCTTCCGCCTCTAAATGTATTCCATGACATGTTCCAGAAGTCGTGCATTTTTCAGAAAATGTTAAATCCTGTGTAACAAACTTACTTTCATCTGCAGGCATATATACAGATTCACCTATCGCTTCTCCATCTAAACTTTCAACTTCAATCTTACATTCTCTTATTTCAAATGGAGTGTCTAGCCCCATCTTGTTTTCCCATTCATCAACAGTGATTTTATTTGATTCTGAATCAATAATCATATCAAATCCTGTTTTTGATAATTTTTTCTTTCCAGTTGTTACTAGCACTATAGGAATTATCATAGAATCTGATAAGTACTTAATGTTATTAGCTTCTACCTCAAACGAAAAACTTTTTCTTTTCACTATATTTTTGTCAGTTCCACCTGTGCCTCCAGAATTTGGTTTTTTCCCAAATCCATCTGGTGGCAATAACATTTCACCAAATAATTTTCCTAATCCTGAATTAACTCTTGGTTGAGGGTTCTCATCGGTCTGCGCAAATTCCTTGTTAATTATCTTATTTACATTATTTTGAATTTTAGTTATAATTCGTGGATTAAATTTTCCCTCGCTCCAATCACTCCAAGATGTATGATCTGCCATCTCACTTCTTCTTACATATTCCTCTAAGCTGCTCTCAAAAGGGCTATTTCTTAATTCATTCCAGGAATTCAAAACAAAGATACCTAAAATATACTCATCTTTGTTTGTCGGCTGTATGTTAGATGCCCATGGACCAACATTTTCAAAAGAAACAATCATTCCTGGCTTTCTTGTAAAGCATATTGTCGGTTTATTGACATCGTCATCACGCTTTTCACAATTAAAAAACATATATGGTTCCGGTTTATTGTATGGCGGATTCATCTGTAATAATTCTCTTGACACTTTCGTATATGCAATAAGTCCAACAACCTGGTCAGTTAAATATTTTAAAACACGTATCTCACTTGCCTTTGATACAACTCCATCTACATCTAAAATATCGTTTTCTTTTACATGATTCGCACGATTATACAACGCTTGAATCACTTTGAATACTGGTTCCATTGAATCATATGCGATTCCAACTTGGTTAATCTTTGTTCTTAAAAAAGCTCCATTTGTGTAGAATTTATTATTAAGCCTTGGTGCATACCATCTTTGTACTGCAATAGTCAAATAATCTTCTAGCTTATGACACCAATATGGAATAAGTGCCTCTTCTTTTCCATCCAAATATTCTATCTGATTATTTGAAAGAAGTTGTTCTGCATTGATGAATGGAATAATTATTGTTGTACCAGTTTCTTCTCCTTGATATTTTTCCACCCCAAAAATTCCAAGAAATCTTGTTATATATGTTTCATCGGAAATTGGTTGCGTCACATTTTCTTCTACGCTTTCTCCCCACCAAGCAATACCTCTCTTAGTTTGTCCCTTATAAACTGGAATCATTGCATCAGTCTTTGTTTCATTTTCGACAAAAGATGCTGCAAGTCTTGATTCATACTGACCCTGTTCATTTTTTATTCTAGAATAGTATATTACCAATCCCATTCCTATTCTGAAATATACTGTTTTGCCAAGTCCCCAAGAACCACCTGCGCCTTCAGCTTCTTGTGGTTTACAAATTTCATAAATCAATTTAAGAAGATTTCCGTATTCATTGTTTTTTACTTTTTTATAATCCATTTCTCCAGTAAGGCCTACTGTATTCGAATCTTTTATTGCTAAAAAATCGTATTTTTCCAATGGATATTTATATTTTAAAGGTTCTGTGATTCCTTCTAATTCTGCACTCAATTTATCACTAGCGAACTGACCAGTTATATAATCCACTTCAACATACTTTGAATCTTCTTTTCTAGCATCTAAGCTATTTTGAATTGATTCTCTTACAAGCAAATCCAAAACTGGCATATTATTATTTTGTATTAACTTTAATAGCGAACTACCAGTTTGAGTCATTCGTCCTGGTTCAGCAATTTCAATTTTCATCTGTATCCTCCAAATCCGCATCTCCATCAAAGATATCATTTTTCATTTTTATTGACACTGTAGATGCATAACTTGTTCCTATTCTTCCTCCAGGGATGTATAAGCACAAACCAATCAAATCTTCTGGTGCATCTAGATCCATTCTAGAGCTTCCACTTCCCGTTTTTTGAGAATCTTTTTCTACCCTATATATTAGTAATTGCGGAGTCGTTTCTAATCCAGCCTTATCTCTAAATGCCATAGCTGCTTTAGATTCTCCACTTTCAATATATTGCAAAATTTCTTGTTTCGTTTCCGGATCCTGAATTGTTTCAATATCAATATCTGCTAACAAATCTCTTGGATCCCTTAATGCTCCTATGTTAATAACTGATTCCTCAACTTCATTTTTCGGTTTTTTTCTACTACGTCTTACTTTATTAACTTTTGTTCCATTTGGTAAAAGCCAAACACCATTAGTATCATTACTTTTTCCAGCTACTACAACATTCCAATTTCCAAGTTTATTATCTTCACTAACCGTTTCTATCCAATCTAACAATGGTTTTGTGTCATTAAAAACTCCCAATCTTTCTTGGAATTTAAACTTTTCAATATACTTACGCACTTGTACAAATGCAACATTTTTCCAAATAGCTGCATTTTTATAGTATGGAAGACTTTCTGCACGTTTCCATTCTTCGCCAATATTCGACAAGAATTCTTCTGTGGTATTGATGTTCTGTTTTAACAGTTCGTCATTATTATCAAACAAATACGTTTGATTAGACGCTCCACTATAATCCATAGTGGAATCCGTTGAACTCTGCATTTTATTTTTTGCAGTTATTCTAATAAAACTAACTTTCGGTGAATTCTTGACTTTTGGTCCATACTCAGATGGGCTTCTTCCGTTGATATCCATATATTGAATTTCGTCTCTTAGCTCTTGGTCTAAAGCCGCTAAGAACTCAAATTGTGCCTTTGTTTTATTTGTTACCCATAACCTTGGAAGAAGTTCATAGTTTTTTCTATAACCAAACCAACGTCCCATCTGCATCAATGTATCAGCTTGTCCAACCGATCTTAAAAAGTATGTACTCATTAAACCTTCAAGTGTTAATCCTCTAGAAAGTGTAGCTCCTCCCACTACAATAAAGGCAGGGGCAGGTACTGGCATTTTGTTTGTTTCAGGATATGCTAATCTCACATGCATTCCATCTGCTGTAATTCCATTATTTGTACAGTTATCAATACATAAATGAATTCCCTTATGATACGTCAAATCACCATCATCACCTAATTCAATATGAGAAATCCCATCACCTAAAATAGTATTAATTTCTCTTTCAATCAAATCAAATGAAGGGTAATCATTGATTTTATCATCTGTTCGGTCATAGTCTGGATACTGCTCTCTAAACTTTTCTAAAGTAAATGTTGACGTTTCTGTTTGCCATACTTGACGAATTCTAGACATTATATTTTCATGGTCGGTTTCTTCTAACCATTCTGTAATAACATTAGCAATTTGACTATGATGTGCTGTTTTTTGACTTGTATGTACCAACATACTAACAGGCTTTGCATACTTCCAAATTCTCATACAGGAGACACCACATAGGAACCAGCAAACAGCATCCATTAAAGAATCCGGAGTAATTGCTACATTACCATCATGAATATTCTTTAATTCATTAAGTTGGTCATCTGATATGACTCTTACAATGTCCATACCTTCATAATTCACACTGTCTCCAGCATAACCAAAAATTTGCTGGGGTCCAAAATACTCTTTAGATACAGCCAACGTAGTAATAAAATTCTTTGGATATAAGGAATCCACACTTGCTTCATTCAAAATATTTGCATATGGTGTAGCTGTATATCCAATATAATTCATAGCTAAATATTGTGACTTAATTTCCTCTCCTGCTTCGTTTTGACCATTTACAAGCGCACATATAAGCTTATTGATTTTCTTCCTTTCATCATCATCCACATGTCCTGTATTGATGCCAGCTTGATCTGCCTCATCGTCAATTACTAATATTTTCATCTGTCGTTGTTTATTTGCATCTGCTTGTGCCCATTGAATAAGCTTAGACAATCTAGATGAATTTTTCAAACAAACAGTAAAATATCTTTCTTTAGAAGCTGGATCAAAATGTAAGTTTTGTGCCTTTTGACTAATATCTACATTCTTTGATAAATGTTCCAAAGACCTCCACCAAATAGTTCCCTGTTGATTAAGGTCACTAAATAATCTGTTTTGTGTTTGTATTCGCAAATTTTCAATTGTTCCTGATAATACAACAAACATATTCCAACCCCAATCAGCTGCCATCGCCATAAGAGCTGCCATATTTGCAGTTTTTCCAGATTGAACATTACCAATTACCAAGCCCTTCACTGGACCTGATTCTGTTGTATCATTATTTAATCTTCTTAATATTTTTAAAGTAGTTCGTTCAATTTCATCTACAGTTTCTTCTACGAATCCATCATTAAGTAATTTCTTTCTATATAGTTGCCATGACGATGCAGCATCCATAGGAACCTTAACAGCATTATCCTGTCCAACATCATGAATTTGCGCTATTCCAGCTAATAAATCAATATTCTTCGTATTTTCCTCGGCAGATTTTTGTAACTCAACAATTTCATTCCACTCATCAATAGAAATCTTTGGCCAAAAATTCATATCCATTTGATTTGAAAGAAACGCTTCTAGACCTTCATTATTTATCTTGTTAGCTTTTGTTATTGCATCCCACTCTAATCCATGAATTCTTGAATTATTTATCCATGCTCTAGGTGCATCATATATTGGCAAACTGTAATCTGGCATAATTCTCATCCTCTCGTATATGTTAAAATTGCAGTGGCATTCCTTCTGTTATCAATCTATCTCTAGCTTGCATCACCACTTTTGCTTGTTTGTCAGTAGGAATTCTTCCAGTTATATTCATATTGACAATCAATTTTATGATAGACGCTTCTTTTTCCGATAGCAACCTTCTAGAATTTGCCCATTCAAGTACTTTCGCCCAATACGTTGAACCTTTTGCAATTATTTCCTTCAAAGCATCTACTTCATTTTCAATTTTTCGTTTTTCTTTTTCATCTTTAATTTCTTCGTTTACACTCTCTTGTAGAATCAGAGAATGAATAAACGGGTCGTTAATAGTCCAAACTTGGGTTTGTGCTTTTGTCCAACACAATTCCTTTTTACACCACTCTGTGACATTTTCAGTTGGCCTTGGTCCTGTTATATAATCATATACCTCTTTGCTAAGGATTCTTATTTGATCTTCCAACTCCTCGTATATATTTTGCATATTCCATATACGGTTAAAATCAAGTTCATACCCTTTTCTTCTTTTTCTTACATAATTAAAAATAATACTAAGTGTATACGCTACAATATTCGCTTTGTATGATCTTTTTTCCTTATACCAATCTGATTCCTTTACAATATCATCTGTACATTTATAAAGTATCGCTAGCGCAACTACTCTCTTGTAATAATATGTATTAAAAAGTTCATCCGATTTTTCCCATTCTTTTTTTATTTTCTCTGCAAAGATTTGCAAGGTTTTTTGCTTTCCTTTACTTACAATATCTGGCTGGCACTCATATATTTCCATATATCTTGCAAGATCCAACATTTTTATCACCTGATTTTCAGGATATCTTGACGAGTACTGCTTTAATTGACTTGATTTAGCACCAAATTTCATTTTTCCCTGGTTGTATTGACCTCTTGTTCTCTCATAAAACCAATACTGTTGAAATTGATTTCCGTTCTTTGATGGTATGGGTACCTTTCTAGAGTATCCCTCCATCCGAATATGAAATGGATGGTTTGAAAAGAAATCAGATGCATCTACCTTATTCTGTGAGTTGGAATACTCCGAAATTTTAGGAATAATTCTTTCTGCCATAGAATGTTCTAATACTGATACTTTCATCGGTACAAATAATTTACTTAAATCAATCTGTTCCCCTTTTTTTGCTGATAGCATTGTATTTGCAATTGATGCTGTCGTTTGTCCACCGTTTACAATCTGGAGATCTTGAATTCTAGTAATTACAAGTCCATCCGATGTCATTTCCGTATCCAATTCTGTTGCAGTTGCAGCTATGCCGTTATTGTAAGCAAAAAACATTTCTGGATAATTTTTTATTGTTGCTTGAATACTTTTATTGACTTTTCCTCTCACACTTAGAAATGATCTGACATTTCCCTCTAAAAGTTTTGATCCATATTCAAGATATAAATCATTCAGTAATTGACCTGGTACAACCGCTAAATAAGAAGTGTATGTAACTACATTCTCTGGCATTTCATCGTCTTCGGAGTACTTTATTTTTACTTCTATATCAGCAATTACATTTTGACAATCAACTGCTTTTACACATGGAATCCCTTTGTAACCAAAATCTTCCAAAGAAATTTCAACACTTTCTTTTTGAGTTTTGGAGCAAACCAAATCAAATAATCGATTTATATCCCATACATTCAATTCAACAGTTTTTCCAGCAATCTGATCATCTTTTATTGTTTTTGCTCGTTGTTTATTATAAGCATCTGTAAGTAAATAAAAACGATATTTTGTAATAGCATCACTATCATAAAATAAGTCTCTAGCAAATTCGATTGCTTGTGTACTACCATTCATATCTAAATACAGCTCATTTTTAATTGATTCTTCTACAAAAAGACGCAACTTCTTAAAAGCCGCATTTATTTCTTCACTTTTTACTGAATCGTCTTCATTTTCCCCATGATAATCTACAATAAATAAGCAACAGCTTCCATCCGTTTCATCCATTGCATATCCATTCATGCACATATTTCCATTCCTTCTAGAAACGCCTTCATATGTACATTCTTCAAAATCGTCAAACTCTTCCCCGCTAATCAAAATGCCTGTAGCATATAATAAAAATTCTTCTTTTTCAGAATTATCATTTGCATATGCTGCCGTGGCAATATCTTCATGTAATACTTGTCTAAAGTCCTCTACATTCATAACTATTCCACCTTTACTTTAATATAAGCCTTCTCTTCTTACATTACATCTTGCATAAGTACTTGCCTGTTTAATCCAAATACCTTTCGTATATCTTCATGTGAATATGCTTTTTCTCTATTTCTCTCAACCATCTTAATTATGTTGGACACACTCACTGCAGAGCCCGGAATACCTGTTGTTTCATAAATCGACTTAATTTGGTTATCAATATTATTTCCGAATCCACCAGCTATATAGGAAAAAAATGCTAATGACTTACTAGACTCTCCATAATTAGAAAGATTCTCGATATAATTATGTACCATTCTATTATAGTGATCATTACTTATAGAATACTTATGATAAGCCTTATTATCTATAATTGCTTGATATCCATCACAATCTGAAACTAACAACACATCCGGAGTCAAACCTATTGGTCCAACATGTTTTGTTTCAAACTTAAACACTTCATGAAACAATTCTACTGTAGCCTTTTCAAACTCAGTTGCTTCGTCTCTACCTTTAAAAGCCATTTCAAAATACTTCGTCATAAAAGCACCCACTGAACCATTTGGATATGTTTCAATTAAAATATCTTCAACAGCTTTTCCATCTATTCCAGTACGAGTAATAATATAGTCCACTATTTCAGGAGTAATTCTAGTAATTGGTCTTTCTAACGAAGCTGTAATGTATGCTTGCATAACCTTTTGCCTTGCAATAGTTTTTGCAGTGATTGTAGATGTTTGATTCAAATTTCTGTTATCTTTTTTATGCTTCGGATCAATTCCGTATTTTCTTTGAAAATATTCTTGTTCTTCTGGTCGATCAATAAACGGAGTAGAAGTCGATACTATTTTTGCTACCTCTTCTCTTTTTTGTTCAAGAATTTCCAGTTTTCCGTCTTGTCTCCTTGCTAACTGTGTGTATTCTATCCAATTAATTAAAGTATTGGCCAAATCCATGAGATGGCTATAAGGATGATCAAAATTGATTTCTCCCTTTGATGACGCATACCTAACATAAAAATCTTCTTCTAAGCATTCATCCCCATAATTTCTAAATTGGATTATTCTATCCACAATATAATTGAAACATTTATCTGATTCATTCTCAGCTTCCGTAACAACTATTTTTGCTATCTCCTCCTCTGTCAAATAACCAATTCTATTATCATTCAACAGTCTTAGTAAAAATCTGAACGGTCTAATTTTAAATCTTGGTGAAACTTGTACACCCCTACCGATTGAAAATGGGGAAGGAAACTGATATTTAAGTATTTGACTAGATAAAATTTCAACTGGTGAATCACCATTCATAATTGCTTCTCCAGCTAAAGTTAGTTTTATTTTCCCTGTACTACTTTGATTAAAAATCAATCCCAAACTGAGCAACCACGCTTTATATGTACGTGCTCCACCTCCAGTTTGATCTCTTCTATCGCCCTTCCTTTTTAATCCAGCTGCTTCAAGTGCATCCTCATATTCCAAATGATAATCTCTTTGCCCTGACCATTCCTGATTTAATGACAAATCAGCAAATGTTGCTAAGACTTCTGGCACTGAATTTAATTTTCTTTTGGGACGCGTAACCCACCAATAATTTAACATACCATTCCCCCCCTACTCGTCTTTCCCTACGTAAGAATCAATACTCTCATAAGGTATTTCAGCGAATGTATTTAATATAGCTTCAAATATAACCTTTGCTCCTTTTGATGGAACTGCCATACCAATTTGTTTTCTAACAGACTCCTTTGTTCCTTCAAATACATATTCATCAGGGAAAGTCTGTAATCGTGCTCGTTCTCTATTTGTAAGTGCTCTTGGTTCTGCATAATGATATATATGTGTTCCACCACCACCTGATCCTGTTACTGTATAAGCTGGTTTAGTTGGATCTAATCGTTTATATATTTGACTTATTTTTGCACCTTTTACATTTAATTGTAGTTCTTCTGGAATATCTGCTGTAAAAGCATTTTGTCCTGGCTTTATATATGTCAATCTTTCAACTACTTTTGCTGATTGTTTTGTCAACTCATTATTTGTAGCACTTTCTGGAATTGGTGGTACTTCAATAGCTGACTTACAAGTTACATCAACATTTGCATACTTTTCTGTACTTGGTATTTTAAATTCATATGGTAAATCATTTCTAATTCCAACAATTATCATTCTATGTCTAGCTTGTGGAACACCATATTGTTCAAATTTATATAAATTTGGATATATCCTATATCCTGCATCAATCAAATCTTCTTGAATCTTTTTGAAAGCATTTCCTTCGTTCGCGCTCTTTAGACCCCCAACATTTTCTGCCAAGAACCAAAGTGGCTGATATTTCTTCAACACTTTTACCCCATAAGTATACAGGGGACCAAATGTGCCATCAAAACCTTTTTGTTCGCCAACAACAGAAAAATCGTTACAAGGAAATCCAAATGCTAAAGCATCTATATCTCCTAATGCATCTATATCTAATTTTCTAACATCTCCACAATAAACACTCTCTCTATCATCTGGACAAATATTTCTCCTATATGTATTACAAGTATTTTCGTCGTAGTCATTTGCCCACTGATGTACTATCTTATACTCTGGATCAGCAATAGATGCATTCAATGCTCCATACGCCAAGCCTCCAGGACCGCAGAATAATTCACCTAATCTAAACTCTTTTATCTTACTTTTGCTCATACTTTATCTCCATTTTCTAATACAAATTTTCTATAAAAGCTCACACCCATTACATCTGCGATTCTTTCTAATTCAGTTACTGTAAAACTTCCTCTTTTCATCTTTGCATTGAAGGATTGTGGCGATTTACCAAGTCTTCTAGCTAACTCTGCTTCACTTACTCCACACCTTACACACAACACCTTTATTTGTTCAGTTATTGTCATATGCTTTTATACCTCCGTAATACCTCGATTATAAACGTTTACGTTGATATTGTCAAAGTAAATAGTTAGCTTATCCCTCTTGAATATTATACTTTAAAGAGTAATTATGTACTGATTTCTACCTCCTAAAAATCAAACTCATCAGGATCAAGTCCTGCATCTTCAAGTGCTTCTCTTCTTTCCTTGTTATTCGTAACATTACCTGCTTCCAACCAAGCGAAAATTCTTCAAATTAAAA
>CAZQTM010000062.1:0-10802 GCA_964595855.1 uncultured Lachnospiraceae bacterium
TGTTAGACCCCAGGAGAGTAAAGAACATAAGAGAAGCGTAGCAATCGATAAAATACTAACCGGAAAACATACAGCAATTCCATCATTTATTGGTATTATGGCAATGATTTTTTGGTTGACCTTTTCAGTCATTGGGAAAATTCTATCTTATTTAATGAATATTGGAATTAATTTATTTACTAATTTATGTGATCAGGGACTTACTACTTATGGTATTAATCCCATTGTACATTCCTTACTGATTGATGGTATTTTTGCAGGTGTGGGAAGTGTATTAAGCTTTTTACCAATTATTGTAGTACTCTTTTTCTTTTTATCGATTTTAGAAGATAGTGGATATATGGCAAGAATTGCTTTTGTAATGGATAAGCTTCTACGTAAAATAGGACTATCTGGTAGAAGTTTTGTTCCAATGTTAATTGGATTTGGATGTTCAGTACCGGCAATTATGTCAACTAGAACATTACCATCTGATAGAGACAGAAAAATGACTATATTCTTAACACCCTTTATGAGCTGTTCAGCCAAGTTACCTATTTATGCATTATTTACGGCTGTATTTTTTCCTGATCATGGTGCAATTGTAATGATAAGCCTCTATCTAATTGGTATTGTCGTAGCTATTTTATATGCACTTATTTTAAAATCTACCAAATTTAAGGGAGAACCGGTACCGTTTGTAATGGAATTACCAAATTACAGGATGCCAAGCCCTAAGAGTGTTATACAGTTAATTGGAGATAAGGCCAAAGATTTTATTACAAAGGCATTTACAGTCATATTTGTTGCCTCCATTATAATCTGGTTTTTGCAGAATTTTGATACCAGGTTAAATGTTGTTGCTGACTCTTCGAATAGTTTGTTAGCAATGATTGGCACCATTATATCACCTATTTTTGTTCCTCTTGGCTTTGGTGATTGGAGAGCATCTACCGCATTGATAACAGGTTTTACAGCTAAGGAGAGTGTAGTTAGTACACTTACTGTTTTACTTGGGGGAAAAGTTAATTCCCTGTCTACAATGTTTACATCATTTTCTGCATTTGTATTTCTTGTCTTTTCCTTATTATACACGCCTTGTATAGCTGCAATTGCAGCAGTGAAACGTGAACTGGGCAGAAAGTGGGCTGTGACAGTAGTAATTATACAATGTACCCTTGCGTGGTTCATTGCCTTTCTTGTTCGTGTAATTGGAACACTATGTGGATTAATATAGTAGAAAGTATGGAGACCTTTTATGGATGTACTAAGTATCATAGTGTTGCTTATCATTTCAATATGGTTCTATTTTGCAGTTAAATATATAATAAAAAATCATGGAAGTGGTGGATGTGGTTCCTGTGGAGGAAATTGTTCAAAATGTAAATCTTCTGATATGGAAAAATGTAAGAGAAATAAAAAAAATAACCAATAAAAAGAGCATCTTTGTGTTAGTGAATAAATAACTAATGTTTAAGATGCACTTATACTTTATAAGAATATTTCGATTATAAATACCACAATACATGCAAGAACAGATACCTGAAAGAGACTCGAACCAAACCAGGCTAAAAGGATTGCGACCACAAATGCCGTTAATGCCGATATTGGACTGGATGTAGCAGACAGTATGGCAGGAAAGGTCATGACAGCTAATGTGACATAAGGAACATAATATAAAAAGGAACGAAGGAATGTACTCTTGATTTCTCTCCTTATCAGTGTCAGAGGCAGTACTCGTATCAAATATGTGATACCTGCCATGATAATCATATAGATATAAATATTATGCTTCATTGGTTTTATCCTCCTTTACTGGAAATAGGATAGCAGCTATGGATGATAAAATAATGGTTAATATTATGATACGCGTTCCTGATGGTATGGACGAAACTATACGTAACTTATCAAAAAGAAAGCTTGCTAACATGGATATTGTAATAAGTAATGCTAATATTTTATTTTTTCTGGCAGGTGGAATTATAATAGCTATAAACATTCCATAAAGTCCTACACTCAGGGCACTGACAATATTGTCAGGTAAAATGTTTCCCATAAAAACACCAAGGTATGTACCGATTGACCATCCTGGTATTGCAATTGACATAGCTCCATACACATAAAAAGGATTTAGTTTTCCGGGAACATTAATGCAGATACCAAATATTTCATCAGTAACGTCATAACCAATTAAGAAACGATGAATCAAAGGAAGGTCCGGTGAAAGCTTTTGGGACAAAGCACAGGACATCAATAAATATCGTGCATTGGCAACAATGATCATGATTGCAAGTTCTACATAAGTTGCTCCCTGACTAATTAATGTAAATCCGGCAAATTCTCCGGCTGAGGCATTATTTGTAAAGCTTACAATCATTGCCTGAAGTGGGGTAAAACCTGCATTTTTAGCAGCAATACCAAGGGTAAAAGACACTGCAAAATAACCAAGTGCAATTGGAATTCCGTCATGGATGCCTTGTGAAAAAAAAATTTTTTTTGAACTGTTCATAATAGAACTCCTATGTATTTTGGAGAATAATTTTATCTCCGCTCTCGATAATCATGGCTAATATTATATTGTTTAATATATAAAAAAGCAAGATAATTCTTATTGGGTGAAAACACTGGTATTTCTCTGTTAATTTACTTATAATAATAAATAATGAAAGAAAGGGATGTTATACAGACATTGTCTATGTGGACTATGATCTGATATCACGGTAAATTGATGCAGCAGCTTATACAGGATATCAAAAATCAGACATTCAGGCAGATGTATCTTTTATATGGTGAAGAAGATTACCTGCGCAAACAGTATAGAGACCGATTAAGAGAATCGCTGGTACCGCCTGACGATACAATGAATTACCATTATTTCGAAGGTAAAGATATCAATATTAATGAAATTATAGATATGGCAGAAACAATGCCTTTTTTTGCCGAAAAAAGAGTTATCTTTGTGGAAAACTCAGGTTTTTGTAAAGCAGGTGGGGAAAAGTTAGCAGAATATCTTACGCAACCAGCAAAAACAGTTGTATTTATAATGATAGAGACGCAGGTAGATAAACGTTCCAAATTATATAAGGTATTTAAGGATAAAGGCAGAATTTGTGAATTTACAAAACAGGATGAAGCTACATTAAAGAGGTGGATATCAGGCATTGTTAAAAAAGAAAATAAGATGATTTCAGATCAGGTACTGAATTTGTTTCTTGAGAAAACAGGCACGGATATGGAAAATATTCGCACAGAACTGGAAAAATTATTTTGCTATACAATAAAAAGAGAAGAAATCACTTGTGATGATGTCAATAATATTTGTACCCAGAGAATCAGCAACAGAATTTTTGAGATGGTTTCTGCTATAGCTGAAAAGAGACAAAGGGATGCACTGGATATGTATCATGATCTATTAACATTGAAGGAATCTCCAATGGGCATTTTGGCATTAATAGCAAGACAGTTTAATCTTATGCTACAAGTGAAAGAATTACAACAAAAAGGGCTGACTTCAAAAGCAATAGGAGAAAAAACAGGACTATCACCTTATATTGTGCAGAAGTATGAAAAACAATCTGCTAAATTTAAGATGAAAGAGTTAACAAATGCTCTTAATGCATGTGTATCTGCAGATGAGGCTGTTAAAACAGGAAAACTAAATGATGTTCTTAGTATTGAATTATTAATTATAGAATATAGTAGATAATTATTAGGAAGGGATTATGATATGGATTCACTATTTAGCATTATTGTGATTATCGGAGTATTTATTTCAATCTTTAGTAAAGTGAAAAAAGTAGAAAAAATTAGGGATTATAAAAAAGCTTCTTCTACTGTACAAAGACCAAATAGTGTGCAGGAACCTGTTATGGTTGAAAGACAAAGCCCCGATATGGCTAATACCATAAAGGTACAAACACCAAAGGTAAAAACCGTACAGGAGAGGCATTCGGGTTATGATCTTAGTGAAAATAAAATGGAACGTATGCAATCGAACGATAGATTGTTGATTGCAAACAGGTTATTCGAGGGTGATATGCCACCAAAGGGTTACCTCGAGAAAATATGTGGCTACTGCGGTGCAAGCAATATCATTCCTACATATAGTAATGATAAATATGGATGTTATTTTTGTCATGATAAATTATGAAATTATAATAGCTGGAGGAGAAAAAAATGAGCAAAATTGATGAAATCAGAGCAGAGAT
Source organism: uncultured Lachnospiraceae bacterium (assembly GCA_964595855.1). GTDB lineage: Bacteria > Bacillota > Clostridia > Lachnospirales > Lachnospiraceae > RGIG8767. Next base: position 4,188 of record CAZQTM010000062.1, read on the forward strand.
GGTACAGGCAATGAAAGATAAGGATAAAGACAGAAAAGATACACTGTCGATGCTCTTATCTGCGTTGAAAAATAAGGCAATTGATAAGCGTGCTGATTTAACACCTGAAGAAGAAAATGAAATCATTAAGAAAGAAATACGTCAGACTAAGGAAACGAGAGAATGTGCACCAGTCAATCGTACAGACATTATTGAACAATGTGATAACAGAATACGTATATTAAATGAGTTTGCTCCCGAGGAAATGAGTGAAGATGCTATTCGTGTAACCATAGCACAAGTTTTAAATAACCTTGGAATAGAAAATCCAACTGCCAAAGATAAGGGTAAAGTTATGAAGGAGTTAATGCCATTAGTAAAAGGAAAGGCAGAAGGTTCTGTTGTTAATAAAATTGTTGGAGAAATTCTGAAATAAGTATAAAATATGTTAAAATTTAGTTAAATTTTATAAATAAAATTGCATTCATCTAATTGATTGCATTATGATTTTATTATAGTTAAGAGGGAGTAGTTTTAATGTACAATCAACATACCCCGATATTAATCGTGGTTGTACATCTTTCATTGAAAGGACGAGACTTTTAGCATTTTTTGAAATGCTAAAAGTCTTTTTTTGCGCGGACAATGAGCCAAGTGTCAAGTTTATTTGAACATTTGGCGAATGTCGCGACAATCGATTTACGTATCCCCTTAACCGTAAAATACAAATTAGCAAAAGGAGAAATAGTTATGGAGTTTTTTTCAGGAATCATGCAGATTACCTGGCAGCAGATTTTTATGTTTGCTGTAGGAGGAATCTTGATTTATCTAGCAATCAAGAAACAGTATGAACCAGCACTTTTATTACCTATGGGATTTGGTGCCATTATGGTAAACCTTCCACTAAGCGGTGTTATTACCCAGGAAATTGCAGGAGTAGGACAAGTAAATGGTATTATCGAATGGCTTTATGAAGTAGGAATTGAAGCATCAGAAGCAATGCCAATTTTACTTTTCATTGGTATTGGGGCTATGATTGACTTTAAACCTTTATTATCCAAACCGGTTATGATGATATTTGGTATTTCGGCACAGTTTGGTATCTTATGTGCTATTATGTTGTCATTATTGTTAGGATTTGATTTGAGAGATGCAGCTTCCATTGGAATAATTGGTGCTGCTGATGGTCCTACCTCTATCTTGGTATCTCAGTTCTTCCATTCTAAATATATGGGAGCAATTGCAGTTGCTGCTTATTCATACATGGCACTAGTTCCAATCATTCAGCCATTTGCAATAAAGCTTGTTACAACGAAAAAAGAACGCCAAATCAGGATGAATTATGCAACAAAAGAAATATCAAAACGTGCCTTAATACTTTTTCCAATCTTAACAACTATTGTAGTCGGTTTAATTGCACCTACTTCATTAGCTTTGGTAGGATTTTTAATGTTTGGAAACCTGATTCGTGAATGTGGAGTATTAGGTGATATGTCTGATGCTGCACAGAATATTTTAACTAAGTTAATTACATTATTATTAGGTATTACAATTTCATTCAGCATGAAAGCAGATGAGTTTGTCACACCGGATACACTGATGATTATGGGAATTGGTTTGTTTGCATTTGTTATGGATACAATTGGAGGAGTATTAGTAGCGAAGATAATTAACCTGTTCAGAAAAGATAAGATTAATCCAATGATAGGAGCGGCAGGTATTTCAGCTTTCCCAATGTCTGCTCGTGTAGTTCAGAAAATGGCCCAAGAAGAATGCCCCGGGAACGTAATTATTATGCAGGCTGTGGGTTGCAATGTATCGGGACAGATTGCATCAGTAGTTGCCGGGGGTCTTGTTATGGGGATTGTTTCAAATTTGTTAAAGTAATTATTATTTCATCATAGAAATACCAAAATGCAATTTACGGTATAACTTATAAATAAGTACAGCGGGAATACTAAATACTAAATATGCAGTTGTAAGTAATCCTGTTGACCCACCGATAATAACTAATAAAATCATTCCTATATTCATGATAAATCCTCCCTATGTGGAATATATTAAAAATATGCTCGCAAATCTTTTGCGAGCATATTTTAGCATTTAAATTATGAAATAAAAAGGCGAAATATCATTTTTTAGCACACTCTTAACATTTATTAACCATCCTGCATTCTGTACCCAACACCGATTTCTGTAAATATATATTTTGGCTGTGCCGGATTTTTTTCCAGTTTACGTCTTATGTTAGCCATGTTTACGCGTAATATTTTTGTATCATCATCGATGTATGGTCCCCAGACATTTTGCATTATGGAGGAGTGGGTTACTACTTTTCCAGAATTTTTGGCGATGTAAGAGATAATTTTATATTCTACCGGAGTGAGATGGACAAGCTCACCATCTAGTGTAATCTGGTGATTATAAAAATCAATTTTAAGGCCATCAAATTCGTATGGCCTAATATCCAAGGAACAGCCATTTGTAAGACGGTTACTATGCCTGATAGAAGTACGTACTCTCGCAAGTAATTCACCTGTTCCAAATGGTTTGGTTATGTAATCATCTGCACCAAGATCAAGGGACTGCACTTTATCATTTTCCTGATTTCTTGCGGATACCACGATGATTGGACAACTTGACCATTCTCTAACTTTCTTAATAATATTAATTCCATCCATATCAGGTAGTCCTAAATCTAATAAAACGACATCAGGACAAATAGATGATATTAAAGATAATCCCTCATTCCCGCTATATGCACAAACTGTCCGATAACCATTTAAAGTTAATGTTTTTGAAATGAACCTGCTGATATTGTGCTCATCTTCAATTATCAAAACACAGCATGTATTAGTCATTTTTATCCTCCTTTGGTAGTGAAAAGACAAATTCCGCTCCATTTTCATGATTTTTTGCATATATTGTTCCATGATGCGACAAGATTATTGTTTTACATATGGAAAGACCAATTCCCATTCCTCTTTTACTGTCAGCTGTATGGGCTGCTGTTGAGGGAATTCCATCAAATATGGCTTCAATTTTATTGTCATCAATTCCGATGCCAAAATCACGTACATGAAAATTAACCAGCTCATCTGTTTCGGTTACTGTTAAACTGATTGGCAATTTTGATTCCGAATGAATATATGCGTTCTCAAGAAGATTCATAATTACCTGTTCAATCAACATGGCATCCATGGGTATCATGATAAAATTATCCGGCACATTCACATTGATATCAATATCAGGAAGACGTTTACATAATCTGGACACAGATTCTGATATGACTTCTTCAACCGCCTCCAAAGATTTTTTAAGCGTTGTGGAGTTACTTTGTATTCTGGTGACCGATAATAGATTTTCTACCATGGTGAGTAACCAGTTCGAATCATCATATATGTTATGGATTAAAGCTTCCTTTTCTGCTTCACTATATTCTTTCTCATTTTCTCGGTAGGATGATAAGGTGCCAATTATACTTGTTAGTGGTGTTCTTAAATCATGAGATACTGCGCGAAGAAGGTTCGCACGCATCTTTTCTTTGTCAGCTTCCATAAGCTGCTTCTCTCGTACAGCCAGAATCTGAGATTGCTTTATCATGTGTGATGTTGTAGTGCTTGTAATCAAAGAAATAGACAGCATCGCCAGAAAGGTAACAGGATAGCCGGTTAATGTAAAGTTCAGTGCAAAGTATGGGTATGTAAAGCAGTAATTGACAAGAATAACGCAAATTAATGAAGATATAATTCCGTATATATAGCCAGATGTATATCTGGAAATTATTATCAGACATAGAATATAAATTAGTGATATATTGACTAAGCTATCTGGTACAAGTTTAGAAAAAACAATCGCGATCACAGTAGAAACAGATAACGTTATAATTATAAACAGAACATTTTTAAGTATATTCTTAATGATATTTTTATTCATCTTATTATCCTCATATATTAACTATATTATGAATCGTTATTTTTGAAACAGCAATCTTTTTTTGAGTTAAGAAGTTGCTAAAAGTTAAGTTATTGTCTTGCAGTAGAGAATCAAAAGGTTGCATATTTAAGGTATCATGTGGCAGGAGGGTAGAGTAAAAATATGCAAATAGATATTTGGAGTATTCTGGCAATAGTTATTATAGTAGTTGGTGTTATTGGTGGTATCTGGTATGAAAATGCAAAATAACTAGTGCATCTACACTAACTTTATCAGGAAGGGGGCAAAAATATGAATTCTGCAGGAATTATTATTATGGTAATTGTGGGTATTTCTTTAGTTGCCTGTATTGTGATTGGTATCATGGATTATAAGAAAAAAGGAAAATGGTAACAAGAAGTATAGAAGGAGATCTCTTTTACGGAGGTCTCTTTTTTGCGCGAACAATGAGCCAAGTGTCAAGTTTATTTGAACATTTGGCGAATGTCGCGACAATCGAGTAGGGACCTACTCGATTAATCATCAGAATTAAGGGAATCAATAGAAAAATTCTTTTTTAGTATATCCTTAGTAGTCTGAATCCAGTCACCTGAATACTTTGTTCCGCTTAGAATGGCAATACCGGCAATTCCATGGACAGTTGCCCACATATCAATAAGAACTCTAGTCTGGTCATCAATAGGAATCTGTCTGTAGTGCAAATACGGAACTGCGTATTTTTTAAAGGTTTCAAATGGTTTATAGGAGTTAATCTCATCTATATCGTCAAAATTAATATTGATATCTTCTCGACTGAAAATAAAATAATAATAGCGCGGATTCGCAAGAAAAAATCGTACATATCCGGTTGCGAGGGCGTATACGGTCTCTTGAGGAATCTGCTGATTTGCTGCGGCGACTTCCTTTTCCATAGAATTTGCAAATTCTTCGCACACATAATCCTTCATTGCATCAATGAGAGCATCCTTATTTTTAAAATAGCTATAGATTGCAGTGTGAGTAACTCCACATAGAGAGGAAAGTTTGCGTATAGAAAGCGCATGGTCGCCATGTTTTGATACATATTCTATTCCTGTCTCTATCAGAGTCTGTCGTAGATTTCCGTGATGGTAAGAATTTGGTGCCATTTGGCTGTCTTGTTTTTCCATTTTTCCCTCATACTTAAGTTTATTTATCCTTATCTTAATCACTAAAAATAGCATTGTCAATTTCATTAAGTAAAAACTTGCCATTGGTAAGATTACATGATATTATCTAACCAATGGTTAGATAAGGGGAAGATAACAAATGAATTTAATTTTGCATAATCTTAAGAGTGAAGAATGAATAAACAGTGAGTACTCTTATCGAAATTATAAAGGAGCTTAGTATGAAGAAAAGAAAATTTATAAACAGAATTTTAGTTTGTTTACTTGCTTTAATTACGATTATTATTGCCGGCGCTTACTCTATGTTTTCAGAGCGTATCCAGGCGGCACTGAGTGTGAGAAAGTTGGAAGATACACTGTATTGTATGGAATTTAAAGGAAACTATGGTTTTGATAGATATCTTGAACAGGGTGGAGCTCCAACAGATAGTCAGATGGCTTCTTATATTATTAGCTTTCTATCCAATGGATTTTGGAAAGAGAATAATTTGAATGTTGATAAGCGAAATTTTGGGTGCTCTGCTTTGAAGGCGCAAACAGAGGATGGTGCTTTTATTTACGGAAGAAATTATGATTGGGAGCCTTGTGATACAATGCTTGTACATACAATTCCTAAGGAGGGGTATGAGTCTGTTTCCACATGTTGTTTGGATTTTCTTGGCTTTGGAGAGGATTGGATTCCACAGGGATTCGGTAATCAATTCATGTCCATAGCTTCAATTTATGTTCCGCTAGATGGAATGAATGAAAAGGGTGTGGTAATTGCAGATCTTATGGCGGGAGATCGTGTTGAAACACACCAGGATACATTTAGACCTGACATAACAACCACTGCGGCAATTCGTCTGGTGTTGGATCATGCTGCCTCTGTAGATGAAGCGGTTAATCTTTTATCACAGTATGACATGAATTCTGCAATAGAGTCAGCACATCATTTTTATCTTGCCGATCAAAACGGAAAATCCGTTGTAGTTGAATATATTGACAATGAAATGATTGTCACAGAAACAAATGCGCTCACAAATCATTATTTGGCACGCAAAAAGAATGGTGTTGGCAGTGAAAATTCGCATGGACGGTTTGATAAATTGACAGAAGATTATGAAAAAGCAGAAGGGAACATGTCTATGGAAGAAATAACTTCTTCCATGCGGCGGGTATCCTGTGGAGCCTTTCCTGATGCAGAAGATACTACAGAAAAAACGGACTGGACCTGCTGTTACAATACCAGAACCTTAACGGTGGAATATTATTATCTTGAGAATTATGATCATAAGTATACATTAAAACTTGGAAAAGGAAGCGAATGGGTTAGCAAGTAGAATATAAAGTACAATTTATGGTACATATAATCTTTTATCCTTATTGCATGAAGTAAATAAAAAATAATTTCAATGGAATAAATAATGTGATAATGATGGAGGAGAAATCATGAAGAGGTATTCATTTCTTATTAGTACAATAGTTTTTATTTTAGTAATAGTCTTATGTATTTCAAGTACAGTAAAAGGTCAAAACAGTAAAAAGTTAAATATCAGAAATGACTATTATA
>CAZQTM010000063.1:0-1658 GCA_964595855.1 uncultured Lachnospiraceae bacterium
TTCCTTCATTAATTTTCTGTGCCATCTCAAATAAAGCATTTCTTGTTAAAAGATCATCATGATCTAATAATCCTATGTAATCGCCAGTGGCTTCTCTTAGCGCTTTATTCGTATTTTCAGAGATTCCATCATTATGTTCAACCTTAATATATCGAATTCTTTCATCGAAAAAAGAACAGACAACCTTTTCAACCCTTGATGTTTTAGATGCATCTGCAAGTATCAATTCAAAATTCGAATACGTCTGCATAAGTACTGACTCAATCATATCCCTCGCATATTCTTCCTTGGTTTCATACATTGGAACCAAGATGCTAAAGCGTACTTTCTCATCAAATTGGGTATTCTTTTGTTGTTCCTGTTCCTCATTCGAAATTTCTACATAATGGTACTGCATCCTGTTTTCTTTTAATAATCTCTCACAGGATGCATAAAATGTGTTCTTTATTCCATTCTTTTTCAGATAATAATAAGCTCTTTTTATATTTGCTCCATTTATCATTTCTATTCCCAATCAAATTAAAGAATTGTCTTTAATTCTTCTGTCAGTTTAGCATTTTTTTCTGCTGCATCTTTCAGACTGTTTCCTTTTACTCCGATATAAAACTTTATTTTGGGTTCCGTACCGGAAGGTCTGGCACAGCACCATGAATCATTTGTTAAATCAAAATATAACACATTAGATGTAGGTAACCCTGTCTCACTTACTTTACCTGTCGCAAGCTCTGTTACCTTTCCGCTCTCGTAGTCTCTAATGGATATTACTTTAAGTTCTCCAAATTCCTTTGGTGGATTGCTTCTTAATTTATCCATGATGGATGCAATCTGCTTGGAACCATCAATTCCCTTTAACGTAATCGTATATAAGTCTTCCTTAAAATATCCATATTTCTCATACAGTTCTAACATCTGATCCCAAACGGTTTTACCATTCTTCTTGCACCATGCAGCTACTTCGCACAAACACATAACAGCAACAATGGCATCCTTGTCACGAGCATGGGTCCCTGCCAGGCAACCATAGCTTTCTTCAAGGCCAAATACATAATGATTTTTTCCTGTTTGTTCAAATAACTTGATTTGTTCTCCAATATATTTAAAGCCCGTTAAGACTTCAATTAATTTTACATTGTAATCTTTCGCTATACCATCTGCCATATTTGTTGTTACAATTGTTTTTACCATGGCTGGATTTACAGGCATAGTCCCCATATGTGTTCTTTCTCTAAGAATATACTCCGCAATCAACATGCCTGACATGTTTCCTGTAAAAGGAATATACTCTCCGCTCTTTGTATCAAGCGCATAAATTCCAAGTCTGTCTGCATCCGGATCTGTTGCAAGAACAATATCTGCATTTTTCTCTTTTGCCAGTTTAAGTGCAAGCGTAAATGCTTTGGGATCTTCCGGATTTGGATAATCAAGTGTTGTAAATTTAGGATCCGGTAATTCCTGTTCTGGAACAACATACACATTTTTAAAACCAAGTTCTTTTAATATTCTTCTTACCGGTATATTTCCCGTTCCATGAAATGGTGTATAAACAATCTTAATTTCATCAGCCATTTCTGTGATTACCTGTGGATGAATAATCTGTTTCTTTAATTCTGCCATATATGCATCATCAATCTCTTTACCAATCACCTGATACAGTCCGT
>CAZQTM010000063.1:1758-10594 GCA_964595855.1 uncultured Lachnospiraceae bacterium
CCATTTGCAGCAAGGCAAAGTGCCGCTTCATCTGCAAATTCCGGTGACATAAAACGAGAGTCATATGCAATAGCAACCCCCTTCTTTTCACCACCCTGCTTAATAATGTAATTAGCAAGTCCCTGTGTTGCCTTTCTTACCGTATATATATTCATTCTGTTCGTTCCGGCACCGATCACTCCTCTTAAACCACCGGTACCAAACTCTAATTCCTTGTAAAAACGATCTTCGACTTCTGACTGATTATTCTCTATCGCTTTTAGTTCCTTTTGGGTTGCTTCGTCAAAATAGTCGTCATTTGTCCAGAATTTGAATTCATCCATGTAATTCATTGTCATTTTCCTCCAAGCAAGTTCCTTTACTTTATCCACAATATACCAGATAAGAGCATATCATATTTTTAATGAATAGTCACTTCTATCTAATGAAAAATTAGGATTGTAGTATGGATCTCCCTTACTCAATACCTTTTCCCATTTCTTTCTAAAGTATTCAGACTCCCCGTCATACCTTTTTGCTCTTTCTCCGCTATTATCAAGTCCTCTGGAAATTGATTCAAAATGATACAATTCGGCAAAAGGAGTAAATACATTCAGATATCCTTTTTCCCGTAACTTCAGGCAAAAATCAACATCATTCAAAGATACTGCAAAATCAGTGGAAAGTCCTCCCACCTTATCATATAGGTGCTTTTTAACCATTAAGCATGCTCCCGTTACTGCTGAAACATTCTGCGCATAGCAAAGTCTTCCCATGTAACCGAGATTTTCCCTGCTCTGTCCATAATGCGTATGTCCTGCTGTCCTGTGAGCACCAAGTCCAAGTACCACACCTGCGTGTTGTATCGTCTTATTGGCATAATAAAGTTTAGCGCCAACAGCACCAACATCACTACGCTGTGCATACATAAGCATCTCTTCCATCCAATTTACAGTAATAACCTCTGTATCATTATTCAAAAGTAGAATATATTCGCCATCTGCAAATTTCACTCCCAGGTTATTAATAGCTGAGTAATTAAATTCTTTCGAATATCGAATCACCTTGGTTCTGCCATCTTCTGATTTTATATATGCAGGTCTTTCGCTGGTATCCTGGCAGTTTCTTATATCCGTGCCGGTAAGAGTCTCATAATATGAAAAAATATCTTCCGATGTACTATTATTTTCTACTATGATAATTTCATAATTATCATAAGTGGATTTCTCCCTGATTGATGCAATGCAGCGTTTCAAGTCATGGGAATGATCTTTATTTGCTATCACAATAGATATTTTTGGATTTCCAATTATTTCATAACTAATCTTAAATATTGTTTCAAAAGCTCTTGTCCCTGTAATTCTAAAGTTTTTGAATCCATGTGATTTTAAATGGTCTGCCACTGCACCTCTGGCTGCCTCTATGGCATATGACTTCGCATTGATATTGCTTGCAACACTCCCCGAGTGAGAACGCCAATAATAGAGAAGCTTGGGTACATGAACAACATTTTTTGCCTTATCTGTCAACCTAAGAATCATATCATGGTCTTGACTGCCATCAAACTTAGTTCGAAAAAGTTCTCCGCCATCAAGTAATGTCCTCTTAAAGCAACTGAAATGACATATATAATTGTTAGCACGCAAATTATCTATTGCGTAATCCGGTTTAAAATGCATTGTCAACATTTTATTGACATCGCCATCTCTAAAAGTTGTTTCGTCACAATATAAATAATCAGCATTCTTTTCATTGATAGCTTTTACATATTCGTATAGCGCACATGGATGAAGAATATCATCATGGTCAAACAATGCAATATATTCACCTGTGGCCATTTTCAAACATTCATTTGTATTTCCGGAAATTCCTTCATTGCTTAAAAGTCTTTCATATTTTATTCTTTTGTCGTTCGTTGCATATTCCCGACAAATTTTTTCAACAAATTGATGTGTTTGATCCGAACCGTCTGCAAGACATAATTCCCAATTGATATAGGTCTGATGAATAACAGAATCTATCATCTCTTTTAGGAAATCTTCGGGAGTATTATAGAGCGGAACCAGAATGCTGAATTTAACCATATGCTCAAATACATGTTCTCTCTGTCTCTTACTCTCTTCTTCATTTGGAAAACTCTGTGTCCCAAATTGCTTCATTGCGGTCTTTTCCCGTTTTTTATATGCTAATTTAGCATTAATTCCACGGATTCCACCACAATTCTTTATACGATTACCCTGACGTGAAATAAGATGTATAGTGTTTCTTAATGTTTTCGTATTTTTCCATAATGGATTATTATGAATTCTATCTAAGCGAAACTGAAGATAATCATTCTCTTCCTCTAACTTAGCAATTCTTTCAGCATAATCTGCACATTTTATATGTTCCTTTTCATATGCCTTTTTATACTCGATATCCTGGCCCATGAAACCTCCTTATACTTTTAAGTATTTTCCCGTAAAATTATATAATTTTTGACGACCGCATTTATCACTTGCAAGTACACCTACACTGTATTCGCCTTTTTTTATGCTTTCCTTATCAAACATAACGGAAAATCCGCAAAGTAATGTATTTTTTTCATTGTTCAGATTTACTTCTAAATCTGGTCGATAAATATCATTGCATGGTACTGCATAAATAAGACCACTTTCCTCATTCAAAAGCAGGATATCCCGTTTATAACAAGCATTATCAGATCCTGTCACAAAAGAATAACCCTGAATATAAATACCTTTACCATCCTTTGCACACGCTTCAATCCATTCCTCCAAATCACCCGCATATTCCATACTGACAATCAGACATTCATTTACCCACTTATTTTTTAAATTTTTTGTATACTTTATTGGTACTGACTGTATCGCGTTTCTGCCAGATTCATACTGATATGCATAAGAAAAATTTGTATCTAATATGTCATTGCAAAGATAGGGATGATAATAGGGATCTTTTGCATAAAGCTTAGGATGTTTTTCATAAAGCTTTGTACGTTCTTTCTTTAGTCGCTCCTGCTTGTCTTTATCTTCGTCCTGTCCTCTGCTAAAAGATTCATAATGCCATAAGTGAATATCGTTGCGAATCACATTCTGATAACCTGCCTCATAAAGACGAAAGCATAAATCTACATCATTAAATGCGACCTCAAATTCCTCGTTAAAACCATTCACTTCAAAGAATATGTCCTTAGCTACCATAAGACATGCTCCTGTAACGGCTAATACATTCAAGGATACTTTATTTCTGTCAAAATAGTAGCTTCTGATATCTTCTTTAAACTGTAATTTGTGAACCGGTCCCAAACGCAGATTAGTTATTCCAGCATGCTGAATTACTTTCGACTCCGGATAGTATAGCTTTGCACCTACTGCCCCAACATAGGAAAGCATCGACTTTTCAAGCAAGCAGGTGAGCCAATTTTTTGATCTTATTTCAATATCATCATTTAAAAAGAGCAGATAATTACCAGTAGCTCTTTTAGCACCAAAATTACACATTTTTGCAAAATTAAAAGGTTCTGGCTCGTAGAAATATTGGAAATTATATTCATTCTTTAACTCTTCTATTTTATTCTTATTTGTTTCATTACTTCCATTATCTACAATAATGATTTCAAAATCCACTCCAGTCGTTCTTTGATAAATAGAGGAAAGGAGATTTTTAATAAGCCCTGGATGATCCCTGGAAGGTATAATAATTGAAACAAAAGGTAATTCCTTACGTCTATAGTATTCATTAATTAACCGACAGGCATCTTCTCTGATAACATCATAACAATGTTCCACACAAAGTGTTTTCAGATTGTTACTGTGATAAAGGATATGACAAATATGCTTAATCTGTAAACTCGTTTTTCCTATAGTCGCTTTTAAGCAGAAGTCATATAGATTTGTCATATAATCTTCTGATTTTATCCACTTTATGTCTCGTAAAGCACTGACACGAATTGCAAAAGCATTTCCAAAATAAAAATAGCTTTGTAATAGATCTGGAGACCAGTCCGGTTTAAACCACGGATTCATACGAACAGTGCGATTTGAATTCCATTCATCTTCATCACCATATATAAGTTCACACTTTTCATCCTGCAAAAAAGCCTTGGCTATCAGATTCACTGTTTGGGAAGCAAGTGCATCCTTATCAGATGTAAAAATTATTATTTCTTCCTTCGTTTCACTTAAATCAAAGAAATATCCACATGCTGAATAGGGAATTACGATGATAGATTTATATGGTAATTCATCATGTAAAGAAGAATCTTCCTTTTTTTCAACCAGTTTAATCCAATCATCATAGAGAGTCGTCTGCTCATCCAGTTTATCAAGATAAATATTATTCTGTTTTTGAATTAACTGCTCTTTCAGTGCCTTTTTTAATTTATCTATCACAGGCGTATCTTCCTTTTTAATTCTCGTTCTAATTCTTTTGCCATAGTATCCGGAATTCTTACCATCTGTAATCGAAACTTCATCTTGTTACCGGTACTTCTGACAATGTCACTAATATCGAATGTGATACTAGGATCCTCTGTTGCAAAAGTAATGGTAATCGTTTTTGCAGTCTCATCTGCAATCATTTTACCATTCGTAGAAACCTTCTTGTTATGAAACAGATCGATTATTTCACTGTTGAATGAAATTTCTTCTATTCTGGTAATGCAGGAAGACATACAGGGATCCAGTCTGATTGTCTTCATATTGCTTGCAATATCGATAATAAACTCTATATAACCTTCTGCATCATATGGTTCCTTTACAAAGTAGGAGCGTTCTTCCTCAAAACCTGACCCCTCATCTTCGTATATCTGAATTCGATTTTTATTTCCTTTCTCTTCTTCTTTCATAAGAGACTTCTGTGGAACGATAACAGAACCGCCTATTAATTCTCTAAGTTGAGGAAATGATAACCTCTTCCCCGTTACGCTTTCCTGAAATTGAACTTCCTTATTTCGATACTCATTTGCTTCTTCTGCACAAATTCCAAGTTCCTCGAGAATTAAATCAAAATTAAATTTATTTCTTTTCTCATCTTCTAACAAAAAACAATATAAAGACCTGAATGCTATTTCTTTTACCGGTATCTTTTCCTTGGTTGTCCACTCATAATCAATAATCTTCCACTCTTTTTTATTAACCATAATATTAGAAAAGACAAGATCTAAGTCTGATATTGGCATATCGCTATTTCGTTCAATCTTTCCTATAAACTCCCTAAATAAAGATAAAAAAGATTCTTCATCATCACATTCGAGGCATTCATCCATTAAACCTGCGAGTGTTGTTCCCTTTTCAAATGGAAACACTACAGTATCCATTTCATTACTTTCTAATACAGGGTTTACCGTGAAATCTTTTGTGTCGTATCTTTCTGAAAGCAACTCAAAAGAATCCTTCATTTTCTCAATATGTGGTATTGCTTCATTTGATAACGCATGTTTTTTTACTAGTCTTATACCATCAGCTGAAGTAATCTCTGTACTGATTTGGAACTGTGGAGCACGGTCATTCGAATACCTGATATAGTCTGTTGATGGTTCATTTCCTAAAACAGCTAAATAGGAATTTGAGTAGAAAGGAAACATTCCTTCCTCAATCAGGCCATCAAAAGCCTTTTTTTCATCAAACAGCAACATTCTGTCACGGTCAAAGTTACGCAGATTATTTACCAGTTCACCCTTCTTCGGAAGGTATTTATCACTATATAGTGTTGTCATAAATTTATAATCCGGATATGGATAGTAGAATGAATATTCTTTCTCCCCACAAGATTTGAAAATACGTTCCAGTCCCTTCTTTGAGAATGTACGCACATCTCCACCATCCGGATAATTTTCAATATTACTGAAAAAAGTGCCAAGATGATCTTCTCTGCATCCGGCCCAATATTTTAGTCCATATTTATTCTCAATCGCAATTACAATGTGTCCATCTTTTTTAACATGTTTTCGTATAATTTTTAAGAAGTCTTCAAAAGGCGTTTTTCCACCAATATAACATTGTCCATATTCAAATACTCCGATTAAAAGAGCATAATCGAAGTCTTCTTCCAGCCCCGGCTCAATATCTTGAAAGTTCCCTACATTAATGGTCACATTATCGCAATCCTCATGTCGATATGCATTAATCAGGCTTCTTTTCTTTGATAAATCAATACATGTTACACTACCGGATTTTTTTGCAAGAGCTCCTGTAATTGCACCGCAGCCCGAACCGATTTCCAGCACTTTCATACTCTTATCGATAGGAAGCCAGCTTACAATATTCTCCCTCTGATTAGATAAATGATAAAGAATTGGCCAGCTCTTTCTCTCCTCAATAATACGTCCAAATTCAATTGAAGAATAATTCTTAGCAATTTCCAATAGTTCATCTTCAACTGCCCCATCGCAGTAAAAATCCTCACCTGGATAATGTTTATAATTTAATGTAATTTTTCCAACCTGTTCTATTAATTCCATATCTATTACCTCATTAATTAACTTCTTGCTATTTAATTCACAGTTACTTTCGAATTCATATCATAATAACCTACGGTATCCTTATCGGATACTACGGTAACATTCAAAACATCATATAACCTGTGATATACTTCAAACTTGTCTTTTTCATATCCGGTTACCCCAAATGAGAGCAGATATTCTCCTCCCTGTAAATCCATGTTCTGAGTAAACGTAACTTCTCTTGTTGTTCCTGCCTTAACAGATTGTAAGAAGGCCTTTTCAAACATAGAATTGGTACCGGTTATCTCCGTACCACGAATATTCTTCACTGTAAATGCAAAAATAGGAGCTGGTATATCCCCCTGAAACGAAACACTATAATGAATTGTAAATGGTTCACCCTTAATAATTGCTGTTGTCTTAACACCGTTTTTATCCGTAATATAGTAATCGTGAATCGTTGCCTGCTTGGTGCCGTATTCCAGAGCATCCGGATTAACTCCCATATTTATATTTTTTGCTGCAAGTTCATTAATATCTTTATCCTGCAAAAGAGAATCTTCTTCATCCGGTACCTTATATTGACCAACAAGAACCTGTTTATAAGCATCAATCATTTCCTTTGGTTTGCCTTCACCAAGTTTAAAACCTTTATTTAAAAGGAAGACGCGATCACAGTATTTTGCAATGCTGCTTAAATCATGGCTTACAAATAATATGGTTTTACCCATTTGCTTAAATTCTTCAAATTTATGATAGCATTTAGCCTGAAAGAACACATCTCCAACCGATAATGCTTCATCTACAATCAGTATTTCTGGCTCAATATTAATGGCAACTGCAAAAGCAAGACGAACAAACATACCGCTTGAATAAGTCTTACATGGTTGATATACGTAATCACCGATATCTGCAAATTTTAAGATGTCATCCAGTTTTGCATCGATCTCCTTATTAGAAAATCCCATCATTGTACCATTGAGATAAATATTGTCAATTCCGTTGTACTCCATATTAAATCCGGCACCCAATTCCAGTAATGCTGATATTCTGCCATTCACGGTAAGATTGCCGCCAGTTGGATTTAATACACCAGTTATGATCTTTAAAATTGTGGATTTGCCGGATCCATTTGTACCAATTATTCCAACTGTCTCCCCCTGAAAAATTGTCATATCTACGCCTTGTAATGCATAATGCTCCTTATGACGCTTCTTTTTAGTAAGTCCCAGAGCTTCTTTCATTCTATCTGAAGGCTTGTCATACAGCTTATATATTTTGGTAATCTGCTCTGCACAGATTGCTATATTTTTCTCGTCCATATCATACCTTTCAAACTATCAAATCAAAATTTATAAAACATCAGCAAAATGTACCTTGAGTCTTTTAAATACCAGTGCACCGATACCAAATATCACCACTGTAAAAATCCAGAAATACATCGTAGAATAGAAATCCTCAAAGAACCATGTACGCTCACAAATAGAACTTCGATATCCATTCACGATATATACCAAAGGATTTATTTTTACTATTACCTGCATGGTTTTACTAATTCCATTGATATCCCATAAAATAGGGGTCGCCCACATGCCAATCTGAAGCAGAATATTGATAATCTGACCAATATCCTTAAAGAACACCATCATCGCACAAGTTGAATAACTTAATGCCAGTACAAAGACAAACATACAGAAACTGTAATAAATAAGCTGAATTGTATAAATGTTTGGATAGTAACCGTAGATACTGGATATTATTAAGAGCACACAAACAAAGAAAACATGAATAAAGGTCGCTGCTATTACCTTAATAATAGGAAGTATACTGATCTTGAAAACAACCTTTTTCACTAAATAATTATATTCGATGAGTGCATTGGTTCCATTGGTCAGTGCTTCTGTAAAATAAAACCAGGGAACAAGTCCGGCAGTCAAAAATAACACATATGGTATTTCGATCCCCCCTGCCGCTAACTGGCTTCTGGAATCGAAAATCAGATCGAAAACAATATAATACATAACAACCGTTACAACAGGTTGAACCATAGCCCAAACGGCACCCAGATAGGAACCTGCATATCTTTTTCTGAAATCGTTTTTAGAAAGCTTCCAGATGAGTCTTCTGTTCTGGTATAGTTCAATAGGTAAAATCGTAATTTTATCATAAAAAAAAGTAAATATTAATATGGTAAAGAAGATAATTACACATGCAATTATCTTCTTAATTAATTCCTGTCCCGGATTAGCTAAGGGATTATGATGTAATACAATTAGTATTGCCATAATCAGCATTAGCACTGTAAAAATTGCAATACCCACTGGTTTCGTAATCGGTTTTATGTGAAACTTCTCACGACCTTTTTTTAAAATATTCATAATTTCTAGTCCTTATTTTTATTGTTTACATATTCCT
>CAZQTM010000064.1:0-10058 GCA_964595855.1 uncultured Lachnospiraceae bacterium
GCGAAAATTGCTGTATAGATTCCCTGTTCCGGCCCCACTCCAGAGGCCAGTGCCAATGCAATTGATAAGGGTAATGCTATAATTGCAACGATAATACCTGATATCACATCTTTAAAAAACTGTTCTTTCGTATAACTTTTTAAGATAGAAAAAAGTTTGGGGGTAAATTGTTCCATTTATTATTTCCTCACATGTTTATAATTTGCGTCACAAAACCTTACTATTGTATCATGCTATCGGATAAAAAGAAAGAATTTTACTTGAATTATATTTCATTAAAAATGTCCCTCCTGTTCAGAGGGACATTATAGATAAATTATATTTTATTTTTAACCTTTTTTATTGTAGGTTTACAATTATGTATTAACCACGATTTTGTTTTGCTACAACACTTTCACCACAATATTTTTGACGAAGCTTTGGCTTCTCAATTTTTCCTGTAGGGTTTCTTGGAATATCTGCAAATATAATATGATGCGGTCTTTTATATCTTGGAAGTTTTATGCAGAAATCATTGATCTCCTCTTCGCTGCACTCACAGCTGTCTTTTACTTCTATAATAGCTGCTGTAGCTTCACCAAGTCTCTTATCAGGAACTCCAATAACTGCCACATCTTTAATTTTATCATAAGCACGTAGAAAGTTTTCAATCTGAACCGGATAGATATTCTCTCCACCGCTGATAACAACATCTTTTTTACGATCGACAAGAAAGATAAAACCATCTTCATCCTCCATTGCCATATCTCCGGTAAATAACCATCCATCCTTAAGTACCTCATCCGTTGCTTTCGGATCATTGTAATAGCAGGTCATTAAACCAGGTCCCTTAACACAAAGCTCACCTACTTCACCTTTTACCACTTCGGTTCCGTTTTCGTCAACAATCTTTGTCTTCCAGCCATATCCAGCTTTTCCAATCGCACCTACTTTATGTATATTATCAACGCCAAGATGAACACAGCCTGGTCCTATTGATTCACTTAATCCATAATTGGTATCATACTGATGATTGGGAAAATGTTGTTTCCACCTTGAAATCAGACTTGGTGGTACAGGCTGTGCACCGATATGCATCAGTCTCCACTGAGAGAGTTCATAATCATCTAAATTAATATCACCTCTGTCTATTGCATCTAAAATATCCTGTGCCCACGGAACAAGAAGCCATACAATGGTGCACTTTTCTTTTGAAACTGCATCCAGTATCAGTTTGGGTTTTGTCCCTTTTAATAGAACAGCCTTTCCGCCTTCTAAGAAAGAGCCAAACCAATGCATCTTCGCACCTGTGTGGTAAAGAGGTGGAATACACAAAAAAATGTCATCCTTTGTCTGTCCATGATGATTCTGTTCTACCTTACAAGAATGTAAAAGACTCATATGATTATGTAATATAGCCTTGGGAAATCCTGTTGTTCCAGATGAAAAATAAATTGCGGCATCATCATCGTCGGTAATTTTAATAAGTGGTTCCTGGCTACAGCAATTAGCGGTAAGACTATTATAATCTTCTGCAAATGTGGGACAATTATCACCAACATAAAATAGTAATCTATTTTTACTGATTGAATCTGCTATCTCTTCTACCCTTCCAATAAATTCAGGTCCAAAAACGAGAATGTCAGCCTCTGCTAAATTTAAACAATATTCAATTTCGTCCGGAGCATATCGGAAATTCAAAGGTACTGCCAGTGCACCAGTCTTCAATATTCCAAAATAGATAGGAAGCCACTCTAAACAATTCATTAAAAGAATAGCCACTTTATCGCCCTTTTTAATTCCTCTGCTAATCAAAAGATTGGCAAAGCGATTTGCCTTTTCATTGAATACATTCCATGTAATCTCTCTGCGATAATGTGTCGTTGGGTTCGGCTCCATCAGTTCATATTCTTTCCAAGTAACTCGTCTTGTCTCCTGGATTTCAGGATTTATCTCAACCAGACAAATATCATTTCCATATAATCTGCAATTTCTTTCCAAAATATCTGTAATTGGCATTGTTTTTTCCTCTCTTAAATAAATAAACTTTGGTGGTTTAAAGAGTTGAACCGCCAAAGTTTATTTTGCCACATTAAAGTTAATAAGTAAACCCAATTACCGCAAATTAACCGAAATGTTTTACAATATTTTAACATTATTGACTTAGCTCTCAGTCTTTTTCTTTCTGATTCCAAAAACCCAGAATCGTAATACAGGTATTCTAATTACAATTTCGGTCAAGCCTACTGTTAATAAGCATCCAATCATCAGACATATGATATAATTAATAACTGTTGGTAATCGGAAAAAGGTAATCGCTATATATGCTGATAAAACTAAAAGTGGATAATGCACTATGTAGTAATAAAAGTTCCGTGATTTCATAAACTTTGTAAACTTATTTTCTTTCACAAAAAACACTTGTGCACAGCCTATTAAGCCTAATACCATAATCCATGTATAAATATTTGTAAAAAAGCTTTGTAGACATTCATCGGATGTATAATTTTTACCATAATAAAAAATGCAATAACTAACACCCATTACGATTCCAACTAAGATAAACGGTAAATAATACCTTTTCAATAATTCCTGAATTTCTTCATGAGAAAACACATAATATCCTAATAAAAAAGTAACAAGATAAATTCCATTTCGGTATGTCGTAATAACTGGCATATTCAATAAAAAAGAGGAACCCCATACAAGGAATACCAAAAGCAAAATAGTGAATATCTTACACCTACCACCTAAATCCCATAATTTATCTTTTTTATCTATTGCGAGTATAATCAGCAAAACTGTTGAAACAAGAAACAATTCATGTGCAAACCATAAAGGTCCCATACCCATGGATGAATAGATTAAGTATTTTACAATACCCGGAATAGCTACATCCTTAAACAGGTTATTCTGCGTAGCAGTTACGTATCCGCTGATCCATCCGAAGCAAAGAGTTGCACCAATCGATGGAATAAGCAGTTTTACTGCTCTTTCTTTCAAAAACTCTTTGGCAGAACGCTTTTCTAGTGAATATCTGGCACTCATTCCTGCAAGTACAAACATTAGAACCATAAACCAAGGATAAACAAATGTCAGAATAACATCTAATTGTGGTATTCCCTTCGCTTTAATGTTTGAATAGACTCCTACACTATTAAATAAGTAAAACACATGATAAAAAATTACAAGCAAAACTGTCATCCACCTCAAATTGTCAATATAGGACTTTCTCATTTTAATCATCTCCTACTCTTCTTCACTACTTGCATCAAATATCATTTGTGTAATTTTAGATATCATATTCTTAGGAGGTATTGCCAATCCCTTCTTCTCATCTCCTAGTAAAAGTAATGTATCCCCCGGCTGAATATGAAAAACATCACGTGCCTCTTTTGGAATTACAAACTGCCCTTTTTCACCAACTTTAACTGTCCAAGCATATTTTCCCTTTGGATTTTTCATGTCTACCTCCCAATATTTTGTATGATAAGTATGATTTGTATAACTTCTGCTACATACTACACCCAATCTAATTTAATGTCAATAATCGAGTAGATCCCTACTCGATTGTCGCGACATTCGCCAAATGTTCAAATAAACTTGACACTTGGCTCATTGTCCGCGCAAAAAACACGACAAATCATTATAATTCATCGTGTTCTGAAATCGCTCTTTGTTATGTTATTGTAGAACTAATTCTGAAATTTGTCCGTTCCTACGATACTGTATCATATCTATGATTCGCTGATTTACAGAACCCCGAAACTTAAGCATCATATCTTTCTGTTTCAAAATAAAAGGTCCATCTACCAGTACATCTATTAGATCCAGCATTTTTTCTGTATCCTCTGTATAGCATTTTCCGCCTGCCATCAGATCTTTATCCAGAATATAACCTGTATATGCCCAGATATCCTTCTTATCAAACCTGTCTTTTACACTTTTTAAAAATGGTAATAATTCTTTTTGGTTTTCTGGTTCAAAAGGATCCCCGCCAAGAAGGGTTAGGCCTTTTACATAATCAGGTTCTAACGACTGCAGCAGTTCATCCTGTACCTTATCATCAAATTTCTTTCCATAACTAAAATCCCATGTTTCCGGCTGAAAACATCCTTCACAATGATTACGACAGCCTGAAACAAAAAGAACTGTTCTAACACCTAATCCATTTGCAATATCACAAAACTTTACTCCTGAATAATTCATGTCTGACCTCACTGTTTTTTTATCTCTGTATATTGTAAATCCGATTTAGTTCATTGTATAGATATAACTATAACGATATTATTGTTTCAGAAATACCTTTTCTCTTTATCCTATTTAACGGATTAATAACAGAAAGCGCAGCTGTTATCATACAAATAATGATTGTCAATAATACCTGCCATATTGGGAAAGTCCATACTACTTCAAGCATATTAAGGACCTTTATTTGAAGAATAATACCAAAAACACAGCCAATAAAACATCCTGTTATACTATAAATAATTGCCTGGACTAAAACCATTTTATGCAACTGTTTTCCTGACATTCCAATTGCCCTCATAGTCCCATAATATTTTGTCTTCGACGTAACACTTGTATTCATCGTATTTAATAAATTAAGAATACTGATTAATGCAATAACACCCACAAACCCATAAATGAATACAGCGATTGTCATAAATGTATCCTTTGCCTCTTTATTCATCTGGCGCTTATCATATAGTGTTGTTGTTGTATCAATCATTTCCTTTATTTTGTTTACCGTCTGATCCTGTTTTCTATTTTTAAGCTGTATGTCCACTGTATGATATTGGGATGTATTCGCGATATCATTAATTCCAGAAACATTTTTAATTCCATCTAAATGAGATATTTCATTAACAAGTTCTCTGTCGATTCCTGTCGGAGATGATAACGATATATCTTCTGTAAATGATTTTTTAATGTTCATTCCCATAAAAGCTGGGTTAACCAGAATACTAAATCCCAAAAACAACATGATACTGATTGCAATTGAACTCGACATCAATATAAATGTCTTTTTACAATTTATAGCATTATCTATCCCTATTGCTGTTTCAATATGGAACAACCTCGTAAGTATGCCTTGTTTCTTCTTTTTGTTTCTTACTATTTCGTTACTTCCTGTAATTGCATTCAGAGGAGTAATTCTTGCAGCTTTATTTGCCGGCAGGAAAGATGCCACGAAAACGGTAATAAATCCCGTTAAAGCACCTGCTATTATACCAACTGGACTAACATTAAAAATTGATATATCGCCAAACAAACTCTTGTTAAAATATTTCAATATTGCAGAACATACAAATGTTATAAGCATTCCTATCACTATACCTATTGGTATTGCTTTTATTGAAATAATTAGGCTTTCTCTAAATACAAGTTTTCTTATCTGCTTTTTAGATGCTCCGATACACCTCAATAAACCAAATTGACGAACTCTATCCATAACAGAGATATTAAAGGTGTTATAAATCATAACAACACCTGTTGCTAAAACAAGCGCAAACAACACGAGTCCAATTATGTACAATTTTATCACGCGGTTGTTATTGGTTTGTAGCATAAGTGCTAACAATCCTTCATTATAACCAATTTTTTCATCAGAGATATTTAATGAAGTTTTAATATCATTCTTAGCACTTTGAATATCCACATTATCTTTAAACAAAATAAAGTATTGGCTGCTTAAAGGTGTAAGTTCTTTTGATGCATTCTCTGAAACAAAAACAAATGGAGTAGCAACTGCCTTTGTAACTCCCCAGTCTTTAATAATTCCGCTAATTATAAAATTACCACTTGTTTTGTCTGGCATTGTAATGATTACTGTATCACCAATATTTAAACCTAATTTTTCTATATACCAGTTCTCAAGCATAATTTCATTATTTTTAACTGGAGCATTTCCATCTGAAAGAATCATATTAAGATTATTTAAAAAATTTGAATCACAGCTACCTAATGCACAATTCGCCCCATTAATTTGTCCCTCACCCAGATCTTTTAGGCTTCCTGAATTTTTAACATCAATACGGCTCTTTATATAGCTGATTTCATTCTCATCTGAATTTCGAATCAGAATATGATAATTACCTTCATTCTTTAACACCTGTATTTTTTCGAAATTAATGAGGGAATTTAACATGGAAAAGATACCCACAACAAGAGATATCGATAAAATAACACTAATTAATGTTAATCTCGTTTTCCCTTTATGTTTAGAAAGATACTTAGAGGCAATAGCAAGATAACTATTCATCGAGTACCACCCCCCAGTTCTTCCAGCATTCCATCCTCTACTGTAAACACTCGGTCAGCAAATAAGGCATAGTCCTGATTATGAGTTATCATAATCAATGTCTGGTTATACCTTTCTACAGACATTTTCAGCATATTTATTACATCCTTACTGTTCTTACTATCAAGATTTCCTGTGGGCTCATCTGCAAGAATAATAGCAGGTTTGGTAGCAAGTGCTCTGCCAATTGCTACGCGTTGTTGTTGTCCACCCGATAGTTGACTCGGAAGATGGTGTTTTCTCTCCATTAATCCTAATATTTCAAGCAATTCATTTATGTATTTTTTATCTGGCTTCCTGTAGTCCAGTAATATCGGGAGTAAAATATTTTCTTCAACATTTAATTCAGGAACCAGATTAAATGCCTGAAAAATAAAGCCGATATTTCGCCTGCGAAATACTGATAATTCTTCTTCCTTCATATTATGGAAATCTCGCCCATCAATTAACACTTTTCCGGATGTTGGATTATCCAAGGCTCCAATCATATTTAATAAAGTACTTTTACCAGAACCAGATGGGCCAATAATGGAAATAAATTCACCTTTTTCCACAGAAAAAGACACATTTTTTAATGCTTCTACTTTCGTTTCACCTTTACCATATGTTTTACATATATCTTGTACTGTTAAAATATTCATATTCATACCTCACCTTTCTTTTCTAGATGATAGCATGTGCACCTTACTTCTAAGTGAATTTTATCTTACATATTTGAAAGTTTTGGAAATAGTAAATTAAATGAACTGCCATTCCCCAATTTGCTTTTTACAGTAATTGTTCCTCCATGTCTTTCAATAATAGCCTTGGTTAATGCCAGTCCTATTCCAACTCCCTGAGGATTGTGTGAATACCGGCTTCTATAAAACCGTTTGAATATATGTGGAATATCATCCGGATGAATTCCACTTCCGTTATCTTTTATAATTATTTCAGTTGCAATGATTGTCTCTTCGCAAGATATCTCAATTTGATTACCCGACATAGTATGATCAAGAGCATTTTTTACAATGTTATTGACTGCTTCGCCAAGCCATATTTTATCGAAACAAAACAGCATGCTTTTTTCACATTGAAGACAGATGGTTTTATTTTCAAGTTTGGCTCGTGTAATAAAACCGTTCTTACACTCCTCCAAAAAGTCTTTCATCTTGTATACTCTTTTATCCAATTCAATTGCTCCTGCATCAAGCTTAGCAAGTTTTAATAGGCTCTGAATCAGATTCTCTATATGAGTAAGTTCTCTCGCAACTTTTATTGTGAAATCTTCCACAACCTTATTTCTGGTATTCTCAGCAATGATGATTTCATTATACATTTGTAGTGCTGCCAAAGGTGTTTTTAGTTGATGTGAAATGTCTGCAATTGTATCTTTTAATAGCACACCACTTTGTTTTTCTTTATTAATATGGGTTGTTAGCGAAGTCGCCATCTCATTAACAGTTGCAAACAGTCGAGAGATATTACCTTCAGCATTATCCTCTAAACGAATGTCTATATTTCCATCCATGAATAAATGAATCCTTTTTTCTGCTTCTTCCATCTGTTTATCTCGTTTTCTTGCAAATTTTAATAAGCCCGCAAGCAATGTCAATGAACCCCCCACTGTTATAATCAGTACTAAACATGCATATTTATGATAGAACTGTTCTATCTCAGGTAATAAACTACTTTTTATACTTTCCTTGTATCCAGAATTAGATAATAATGTAAATCCACTTACAATATCATCATCTGTTTTTTGTGCGGTAAATGCCTGAACAATCTTGATATTATCGATACCATTATTAGATAAATAACCTGCAACCGCATTATCATGTGAAATCATAACCTTCTTATAATCATCTACCATCCTGTAAATAGTAAATTGGCTCATAAGAATAAGAACCATTAAGATAATCACCGTTATAATTACCTGCAATCTAACATTTTTATCATTAAAAATCTCCATTATTTCTCCTCACTTAACAATGTTCCATTTATAACCTATCCCACGCAGTGTTAACAAATAAATAGGATTCTCGGGATTTTCCTCTATTTTACTCCTTAACCTGCTAACATAAACAGACAAGGTATTGTCATCAACAAAATTACCATTTCCATCCCAAAGCCTGTCTAAAATAAAAGTTCTTGTTAAAAGCATATTCGGATTTTGCATAAGTAAGCATAAAAGCCGGTATTCAGCATATGTAAGTTCAATCGCTTGATTATCCTTTAGTACTCGATTTTCTGCAAGTCGGATTGTTATTCCATTTGATTTTAACTCATTTTGCAAAGAGTTCGACACTCCTGCACGACGTAGCAAGGCATTGATTCTGGATGTCAGTTCACTTAACTTGAATGGTTTCGTTATATAATCATCTCCTCCCATATCAAGACCCATGACAATATTTGCTTCCTCGTCTGAAGCAGTCAGAAATATAATAGGGACAAATGAAGTCATCCTTACTTTTTTACATATTTCAAATCCACTGCCATCCGGTAGCTTAAGATCAAGAAGCAGTAAATCATAATTTGTTTTTGATATTTTTGAAAATGCTTCCTGAACTGTTTTTGAAACCTCCACACTATAACCGCTTTTTTCGAGTGAAAATTCCAGTCCTTCAATAAGACTTTCATTATCCTCCACCAAAAGTATATTATTCATATATTTTCTTCCTTTTTTCTATTAAGAAAAATAAAGGGCATAAAATCCACTAAGTTGGAAATTTTATGCCTTATAGTTTTTATGTATAAAACTATTTTATAATAATTACATATACGTTGCAAGTTCACGGTAAACAGGAGTCTCTAAACCGCTTGCGTCAATCAATTTAATAAAATCATTATTTAATGCTGTCATTTCATCAACCGCATTCATGGCATGATCACTTGCCATGATTTTCCCAAGAAATGTTGCAAAGCTAATTTTTAGAAATTTCATATATTTTCTTCTCTGTATTACATATTCATAATCTCCTTTTGGAAGAATACGATGACCAGTAGCTTTCAGCGTGTCATATACTTCGATTGTGGCATCAATAACTTTGTTTAAGAAAACTTCATCCTTTTTTATCTTTTTTAAATTACCATTTGCATAATAACATGCAAAACAAATCGGTAAAATGAATGCTGCATGAGATTTTAACCAATCATCCATGTCGTTACAATAGATTAGCTTATATTTCATTCCTGAAAAGACCTCTTTAATCATTGTCTCATACTCTGTACTCCCATCAATACTTCCAATTGTCATTTTGTTCAAATTCACTGATACTACTCGGTCTTTCTCACGATGACCTGCCGATGAAGAAAATGCAAATAAAACATCTTTTTCACATAATGCAACTGCATACTCTGCTGTAGATGTGTTATTTCCAACTAATACAATATTCTTTGAGATATTTTTATTCAGTATCGGAATTACTTCACTTAATTGTGAATAACGTGCAACTACAAAAATAATGTCATATTCATCATCTGGTTTTAAACAGTCAACCACATTTATTTTGTCATTTGTTCTAGAATAGGGAATCTTGTTAACAATGGTCAGTCCCTTTGTTGTTATAGTTTCACCCCACTTTCCCCTTGCTAAAAGTGTTACATCCTTTCCTGCTTTGAAAAAACTATGTGCCAGATTGCAGCCAAGCACACCTGCACCAAATACTAAAATTCTCATCTCTATAACCTTCCTCTCCTATTATCTGATAAGATATTTTTTCATAATAAAATAATAGCGGTTAGTGTTTTCTAACCGCTATTATATCACTTATATAATTTTTTACAATTTATTTCT
>CAZQTM010000065.1:0-7182 GCA_964595855.1 uncultured Lachnospiraceae bacterium
CCCCGTCTGGTTGGTATGCATACTGCCCTCTCAAGGCAGGGTGGTGCAAGTGGCAGTATGAGTAATAAGGGAACAGGTGAGAAGAAACTGGAACTTGACCGCAGATATATCGAATCCCGTATTTCTGAACTAAAAAAATCTTTAGGTCAAATTGCACAAACGCGAAATATAACAAGAAGCAAACGCGAACAATCAGGTATCATTAAGATAGCTCTTGTGGGATATACAAATGCCGGTAAATCAACAATAATGAACTGGATGGTCAGTTTATTTGGGAATGAAAATGAAAATCTCGTATTAGAAAAAGATATGTTGTTTGCAACTCTGGATACCACAATCCGGAAAATATCTACTGATGTTTTACCTGCATTCCTACTTTCTGATACAGTTGGTTTCATTGATAAGCTTCCACACTCTCTGATAAAAGCCTTTCAATCAACATTAGAAGAAGTCACCTATGCTGACCTGATCCTTCATGTAGTTGATTATTCAGATGAATATTATGACAAGCAGATAGAAACTACCGAAAATACACTGAAAGAATTAGGTGCTAATAAAATACCATATATTCAAATTTTTAATAAATCAGAGTATAAATTAGAAAAAAATAAACTTCCCATTGTTGCTGGAAATAAGATTTATCTTTCTGCAAGAGAACGTATTGGAATGGACCATCTACTGAAAATGATATACGATATACTTTATGCAGGTAAACATAAATGTGAATTTATGTTTCCATTATCTAGAGGTGATATCCTAAATGTTCTATTTAATAAAGCAGTGGTTTCTGATTATGAATACCTGGAAAATGGTATTCTTTGCCATTGCACCTGTGATTCAGAGGAATTTTATAAATATGAGCAATATATTGTTAATAAAGAATAATATATTTGAAGTCATCTGGCAGATAAAACGGTAAACTATATTTAGTTCGGTAGATATATCGAACTTGCTAATTAGCAATTCCGGAAGAATTCCCCTTTTACACAAACAGAAACACCGAAGGTTCCCCTTTCGGTGTTTTTGTTTGTGTAAAAAAAATAAAAGCGCATTCTGTATGTTAGTTTTTACATACAGAGTGTGCTTTATCTTTTTCTATTTTACTCTATTTATTTTTTCCACAACATTTTTTATACTTTTTTCCAGATCCACATGGACATGGATCATTTGGGTAAATCTTCTCTTCATTCACAACTGTAGTAGAACGTTTCTGTTCCTTATATAATTCTTTTTTCTTTTCCTCATCAAAAATATCGTTCCATTCTGTTAGTTCATACAACCAGTCCGCACCTGCTGCAACCATATTTTTATAAAGCTTTTCCTTATCATACTCAAGACTTACTTTTGTCTCTTCATTCATCTCTTCAATTGGATTAGATACTACAAGACTTTCATTTATTCCATCAAGGAAACCAACCATAGTCATAAGATCAACGTTGTACTTATCAGCAAGTTCCTTCACTGTTCCTGTAACTGCCTCATCTTTATTCTTTAAAAGCTCTGAATAGATCGCTTTTTCTTGTTCAAAATAATTTGCCCATAGTCTTTGGAGATCTCCCTTATTTGCAGTCTGGGAATAAGCTTTCTCTCTCCACTGTTCTAGTAATGTCATTTAAAATGCATTCTCCTTTCTACCTTTGTATCAATAATTTACTAGAGACAGTATATACTAAATATTATGGAAAGTCTAGTTTGGAAAAATATTTATTCTACATTGTATAGACAGAAAAAAAACGTTCATACTATAATTAGTCAACGGACCCCCTCCCTTGATGAAGCAAATGATAAGATGTGTGAATAACGATATTCACATTTTACACTTATCCTCCCCCAAAATGAGCCCACAATGATTATTGTGGGCTCTATTAATTATTTCTGTAAAATATTTGATACCTATGATATACTGATAAAAAAATATTTGATTCGGAGGTT
This sequence comes from uncultured Lachnospiraceae bacterium, assembly GCA_964595855.1. GTDB lineage: Bacteria > Bacillota > Clostridia > Lachnospirales > Lachnospiraceae > RGIG8767. The sequence continues at coordinate 1,933 of CAZQTM010000065.1, forward strand.
TCAGATGAAAAATAAATTCAAACAGATTTCTGCAATAATAGCTATCGTTATTCTCGTTATGCTGTATATTTTACTAGTTGTCTTCGCTATTTTTGACTTTCCAGGAAGAGAACGATTATTTTATACCTGCTTATACGCTACAATAGCAGTACCAATCTTAACCTGGATTTATATTTATTTATACGGGAAAATGAAGGATCATCATACCATTGCATCACCTGATATTATGGCGTCAGGAAGTAGTCAAAAAGAAAAGGAAAATACAGAGAATGATTCAGACTCCAATTAATACCTCTCCTCCTTTTTTATACTCATGCTTTTAGATGCAATCACATTAACTCCTAAGTTACAAACATTTTCAATTATGACATCTCCTCTTTTAATCGGAGCCTGAGTAATTACTTTATTAATTTCTGCCATGACTGCGAAGATTTTTTCCTTTGGTATTTCTGAAGAAAGAATTACCGGAAGTCTTTTATACATAGCATTATGGATTACAACAGTGCTGGTTACCTGTCGCATTGGATGTGTTACCTCATTTCGAGCATAGTTCTCACCATTTTGACAGCTATTACCACTTATCTTAATTATTTCATTATTTTCATCAAGTTCTACTGTAATTTCACAACCCATTGGGCAGCCAATACACGTTAATTGTTTTTTCATATTCAACCTCAAATGACTTTCTATTGCAGGCTTACTGTTAACTCATTTGTGCCAGTTTGCTTAATGCTTTCTACTTCCTGCTTTTTTAGAATGATTTTCTCCATTTCACTGGGTGCTACATGTGGTCTCTTAACTTCTTTCACTATTTTGTCACCAGACATAATCAATATTTTTGCATTTTTTTTGTTCTGATTAACACGAAACATTAATTCAACAGAATCTTCCACCCTTGATAAGTGGACACTTACCGGTAAAACATATTGAATTCCATTTAGTGCTTTTGTATTTATTACGCTATCTTCTTTCCACTCATTATTAATATAACGAGCTGCCGATTTACCTGCCTTTTCTCCCTCTAAGCTAACAAAGTCCACCAAATCATGTACATGAAGTCCATTCCCGCATGCAAAAACTCCAGGTATAGATGTCTGCATTGACTCATCAACAGCCGGTCCCTTTGTTTTTGACAATAGTTCAATACCTGCTTCTTCACTTAACGTATTATCCGGGATCAGCCCAACTGATAATAGTAATGTATCAACATCAAATATCTTTTCTGTTCCATTAATCTTCTGCATATTGTCATCTACCTTAGAAATTGTGACACTGCTTAATCTGTCTTTTCCCTTGATATCTGTAACAGTATGACTAAGAAAAAGTGGAATGTCAAAATCTTCAAGACATTGCTTGATGTTTCTTGGCAAGCCATTTGAATAAGGCATTAGTTCAGCCACCCCCAAGACTTTTGCACCTTCCAGTGTCATTCTTCTTGCCATAATAAGACCGATATCTCCACTCCCTAAGATAAAAACACGCTTACCAATAAGATAACCATCCATATTAAGGTACCGTTGTGCAGTACCTGCTGTCCAAATCCCGCTAGGGCGAAATCCCGGTATGGCAATTGCTCCTCTGGTTCGTTCACGACATCCCATAGCTAATATGACCGCTTTCGCTAAAACAGTTACGTAACCTTCGGTAGAATTTACATAGGTAATCTGTTTATTCTTATCGAAACGAATTACTGTTGTCTGTGTCTTTACCGTGATATTTGTTTGTTGTAGAATATCTGTCCATTTTTCTGCATATGCAGGTCCTGTTAATTCTTCATGAAATCTGTGTAGTCCGAATCCATTATGAATACATTGAAGTAATATCCCACCAAGTTCACATTCCTTTTCTAACAAAAGGACGTTCTTACATCCATTTTCATAAGCTGATACCGCTGCGGCAATCCCGGCACTGCCCCCACCAATTACTACAATTTCGTACTCTTTCATGGATTGGATTCTCCTTTCGTTTTTCCTGTAAATAAAACAGAGCCCTTAGAATCCAACCTCACATCAAGTGGTGAAATGCCCAATTCTTCCACTAAAATCTCTACCACCAGAGGTTCACAAAATCCTCCCTGGCATCTTCCCATACCAGGTCTGACGCGCTTCTTAACTCCTTTTACTGTTGTAGCTCCAACTGTTCTTCTGATACAATCAATAATTTCACCTTTACTTATTTGCTCACAACGGCAGACTATTTCACCATACTCCGGATGAACTCGAATCAAATCATTTTTTTCTTTCTCATTAAGGTCCGACATGCAAATGCTTTTCTTTCTGTGAACATAACTTTCTTTTCTATCCCATACAAATTTGTCATTCATTACCTGATTCAGTACATATCTTGATATTGCTGGTGCACTGGCAAGTCCAGGTGATTCAATGCAGGCAACGTTAACAAAGCCCGATATTAATTTTGATTCCTCAATAATAAAATCATGTGAATCTGTGCTTGGACGAAGCCCAGCAAAAGTACGTATTACCTTATCAAAAGGAATATTTTCAACCGTCTTTTTCACGTTCTGTTTCACGTATTCTAATGCAGAAAATGTGTTATTGATTCCTTCCTTGTCTGCTATTATTTCTGAATTTGGCCCAAGTAGTGTATTTCCATACGTTGTGGGGATAACTAATACCCCTTTGCCACTTGGCCCAGGAACCGGATAAATTACCCTATTTACCAGTGGCTCCTTTAATTGATCCAATACAAAATATTCTCCCCTTTTGGGAGTAATATGAAAATCTGCATGTTCTTTCTTTCCTAATACCATCTGATAAACCTGGTCTGCATATATTCCAGCTGCATTTATTACATATACCGATTCATATGTTGCATTCGCAGTATGAACAATAAAATTGTCATTCTTTTCTATGCCGATTACTTCTTCGTTCAAATATAAATCGGTTCCATTCAAAACAGCTTCTTCCATTAGTGCGATTGCAACTTCCCATGGATATATTATACCTGTTGTTGGTAATTCCAGTGCTCTAACAACCGATTTACTTAAATTTTTCTCCTTTTTACGTGCCTCTTCTCCACTGATAACCATACAAGGAATCTTACGTGAAGTAGCTCTTTTGTATAATTTAGATAGGATGTCATTCTCTTCTTCGCATGTAGAAACCACAAATGCAGAAATTTCTTTAAAGGTTACATTAAGCTCCTTGCAAACATTTCGATACATTCTATTACCCTCTACATTTAGAAGTGCTTTCAGTGTCCCATCTTCGGGATCATGGCCCGCATGAACAATAGCACTATTAGCCATAGAAGCACCATCCGCAATATCTGCATTTTTATCTATAACTGCTACTTTACAGTTGAGCTTTGACAAATCATGTGCAAGAAAACTGCCAATTATTCCAGCTCCAATTATGATTACATCATACATACATTAGTAGTCCTTTCATTTTCAATCTAATCAATTTATTGATGCCATCATGTACAAAAAAGGCAATGTATTGTTTCAACCATCTACATTGCCAACATTTTGCTATATTAGTTCTTCAAAACCACTATCTATTAAAAGTTCATCAAAGCGCGGAATCGGAACCGGTTTTGAGTAATAATATCCCTGTGCATAATCACAGCCAACCTCCCGTAAGAACTTAACCTGTTCATTTGTCTCCACGCCTTCGCATACAACACTCAGTTTCATTTTCTTGGCCATATCGACAATACTCGGAATAATAATCTTTTCCTCGGAATCCATTTCGAAATCCTTTAGAAAATCCTTATCTAGCTTTAGAACATCAATTGGCAATTTAGTTAGAACATTTAACGAAGAATAGCCTGAACCGAAATCATCCATTGATACCTTAACACCTAATTTTCTAAGTTCATTCATCAATAAAATAGTATCGTCCACCTTATCTGTAAAAACAGTTTCCGTTAATTCAAATTCCAGCAACTCCGGTGGTATTTTATACTTATTCAAAAGACTTCTTACATATGATACCATTTGTCTTATTGAATATAAATGAACTCTTGATACATTTACAGAAATACAAACCATTTCCTCTTCATTCTTAAGTTTCCCCGCAAGATACTTGCAGACCTCGGCATAGACATAATAATCCAGCAATGTAATGGTTTTATTCTTTTCGAAAACAGGAATAAAATCATTTGGATAGATTATGGTTCCGTCTTTCTTTTTCCAACGTACCAAAGCCTCTGCACCATCAATGGCATTATTTTTTAAGTTGACCTTGGGTTGAAGATATACTACAAACTCTTTATTCTTGAAAGCATTCTCCATATCATTTGCATATGCAACTTCCTGGTTCAGTTTCTGACCCATCGAGTCATTATATATAATACACCTGGGTCTATCTGGTAATTTAGCTTCTTTTCTTGCCAAATTTGCATTCGAAATAATATTTTTAATTGGAACCGGACTTCCATCAATCTTAAATGGGCAAATTCCTATATCAATAATTAAGTTGCTGTCAAGATATTCACTCTGAATCTTTTTCGCAAATTCTCCGCTTGCTTTCTGTAAACTAAATATTAGATCTCCCTCAACACATTCTCCTAAGTTAAGCAAAGATACAATATTATCAGAAAAGACTCTACTTGCAAATATGGTTATATCCTTATAGCTACTTATTCTATCAGCAAAATCTCTTAATATCTTATCTCCCGTTTCATATCCATAATTCTCATTAATATATTTAAAATTACTAAAATCTACATAAGCTATTGCATAATTTCCATGGGGAGCATTTTCAATATATTCACTGGTAAGTGACAGGAATTTTTCGTATTTATATAAGCCAGTTATAGAATCATATCCTGTTAGTCGTTCTACCGTATTCGAAGCTTCTTCATATGCCTTCATTTTGAGTAAATAAGCAGAAACAACATTTGTTACTGCACGTATTGTCATAATGTCTTCCCTGGACCATTTGCGTTCATTATTAAAGTCCACGAAATCAATATTGCCAGCAAATTCTCCCTTATCATAAAAAGCACATCTTGCATAAGACCTTGCACCATAAGCAAAAAATAATTCCTGAATTGCATCATTTTCCGTATCAGCAGTATCTGAAGTACATATAATACCGTTACCCGCTCTAAATTTCTCTAACATTGTATCCCATTGTTCTTTTGTATATTCCATACATTCGGTTTCTTCATGATTCCAGTCAATTGACATGCAACACTGGTAAGGATACAGTAACTTATATTCATTATTCACACGTTCCCGTATGCAGATTCCTCCAAGATTCATCTGACGGGCTACCTGTC